>JBBFLF010000011.1 GCA_037481655.1 Desulfobaccales bacterium
GGTTCGTGAAAAACCCCGAGTGGTTCGACGTCATCGTCACCGACAACATGTTCGGGGACATCATCACCGACCTGGGGGCCATCATCCAGGGCGGCATGGGGGTGGCCGCCGGCGGCAACATCAACCCGGAAGGGGTCTCCATGTTCGAACCCATCGGCGGCTCCGCCCCCAAATACACCGGGAAAAAGGTGGTCAACCCCATCGCCGCCATCGCCGCGGCCCAGATGATGCTGGAGACCCTGGGCGAGGCCAAGGCCGCCGCTGCGGTGGAGGCAGGCATCCGCAAGACCGTCACCCTGATGAAATCCATGGCCGCCGGCCAGATGGGCTACAACACCGAAGAGGTGGGCGACCTGGTGGCCCAACACGCCGCCGCGGCGTTGTAGTTTGGATGTGAGGGGAGGGCCAGGGACCTGAGGTCCCTGCCCTCCCCCCACACCCCCCTCCCAACCCGCATAATAAGGGATTGAGGGAGGGAGAAGGGGTAAAGGGCCCTGCACCTGACCCCGTTCCTTTTTTGCCAGCACGGAGATCAGCAATGAGTCGGCAATACAAGGTAGCAGTGGTGGGCGCCACCGGCGCGGTGGGCCAGCAGATGGTGGAGTGTCTGGAGGAACGCCAATTCCCGGTGAGCGAGCTCAGGCTTCTGGCCTCCGAGCGCTCCATCGGCAAATCCCTCACCTACAAAGGCCGGGAGATCCCGGTGGACGTGCTTACCCGGGATTCCTTTCAGGGCATTGACCTTGCCCTGTTTTCCGCCGGCGGCAGCGTCAGCAAGGAGTATGCCCCCATCGCCGCCGCGGCCGGCGCGGTGGTGGTGGACAACTCCAGCGCCTGGCGCATGGACCCGGACGTGCCCTTGGTGGTGCCGGAGGTCAATCCCCAGGACATCGCCCTGTACAAGAACAAAGGCATCATCGCCAACCCCAACTGCTCCACCATCCAGATGGTGGTGGTGCTGAAGCCCTTGCATGATGCCGCCCGCATCAAGCGGGTGGTGGTCTCCACCTACCAGGCGGTCTCCGGCACCGGCCAGAAGGCGGTGGAGGAGCTGGCGGCCCAGGTGCGGGCCCTGTTCAACAACCAGGAGCTGCCCCGTCAGGTCTATCCCCATCGCATTGCCTTCAACTGTTTCCCCCATATCGATGTCTTCCTGGAAAACGGTTACACCAAAGAAGAGATGAAGATGGTGAACGAAACCCAGAAGATCATGGGGGATGATTCGATCCGGGTGACGGCCACCACCGTGCGGGTGCCCGTCTTTTACGGCCATTCGGAGTCGGTGAACATCGAAACGGAGCGCAAGCTCACCCCCGAGGAGGCCCGGGCCATCCTCTCCCAGGCGCCGGGGGTCAAGGTGGTGGACGATCCGGCCAAAAACCGCTACCCCATGCCCCTGGAGGCCGCCGGCCAGGACCTCACCCTGGTGGGCCGCATCCGGGAGGACTTCAGCATCGACAACGGCCTCAACCTGTGGATCGTGGCGGACAATATCCGGAAAGGGGCGGCCACCAACGCGGTGCAGATTGCGGAAATTCTCATCCGGGATTATCTGCGCTAATGGGGAGTGGGGGTGCGGACCCGGCGCCGGGGGACGGTGCTGCCCTTTCCCCGTGAGGCACCATGCGCATCATTGCCGGGGAATTCCGGGGCCGGCGCCTGGCAGCCGTCAAAGGGGCGGTGCGCCCCACCAGCGACCGGGTGCGGGAGGCCATCTTCAGCATCCTGGGGGAACAGGTTGCGGGAGCCCGGGTGCTGGACCTCTTCGCCGGCACCGGGGCCCTGGCCCTGGAGGCCCTCAGCCGGGGGGCGGTCGCGGCGGTGCTGGTGGAGGAGGCCCCGGCCGCCCTAGCCGTCATCCGGCGCAATGTGGCCCACCTGGGGGTGGCGGAGCGGGTGCGTCTCTTGCCCCTCACGGTGGCCGGCGCGATAAAGAAGCTGGCCGCCGCCGGGGAGCGCTTTGACCTGATCTTTCTTGATCCCCCCTATGGCCGGGGGCTGGCGGCCGCCACCCTGGCGCAGTTGGGGGAGGGCCAGGTGCTCACGGCTGAGGCCACCGTGGTGGCGGAGATGAGCCGCCGGGAAAGCCCGCCGCCGGCGGCCGGCGTGCTCACCTTGACGGAGGTGCGGGATTATGGCGACACCCGGGTGGCCTTTTATGCCCGCGGTGCGGCGGATGAAAAGGAGCCATGACCTTCATGCCTGATCTGGCGGTATATCCGGGGACCTTCGACCCCATCACCAACGGCCATGTGGACCTGATCAAACGGGGTCTGAAGATCTTTGACCGCATCATCGTGGCGGTGGCCAAAAACCCCGGGAAAAAGCCCCTGTTCACCCTGGAAGAACGGGCCGACATGCTGCGGGTGGCCCTCAAGGACATCCCCGGCGTCACCATCGACACCTTTGACGGCCTGTTGATGGACTACTGCAAGAAGGTCAAAGCCCGGGTGGTGCTGCGGGGACTTCGGGCGGTCACCGATTTCGAATACGAGTTCCAGATGGCCATGATGAACCGGCGCCTGGAACCGGAAGTCGAAACGGTCTTCCTCATGACCGGCCTGAAATGGGTCTTTCTCAGCTCCAGCATCCTGAAGGAGGCTGCGGTGCATGGCGGCGACATCCAGGAGATGGTGCCGCCCGTGGTGTACGAGATGCTCCGAAAAAAATTCGGACTTCCCCCGAAGGATTGACCATGCGCATCTGCGTCATCGACGGCCAGGGGGGCGGCATCGGCGCGGCCATCATCAAGCGGCTGAAGGAGGTTTACGGCGAGGAGCACGAGGTCATCGCCCTGGGCACCAACGCCGTGGCCACCGCCCAGATGATGAAGGCCCGGGCCAACCGGGGGGCCAGCGGCGAAAACGCCATCGTGCGCACCGCGCCCACCGCCGACGTCATCCTGGGGCCGCTTTCCATCGTGTTGGCCAACTCCATGATGGGAGAGCTCACCCCCAGGATGGCGGAGGCCATCGCCTCGGCCCCGGCCCCCAAGCTGCTATTGCCCCTGACCCAGGAGAAGGTGGAGATTGTGGGCCTGGTCCCCGAACCCTTACCGCATCTGGTGGAAAAGATCGTCAGCGATCGCCTCAAGGAGTTGAGCAAACATGTGTGAAGCCTCTGCCTATATCATCCGGGACGGCCAGGAGGAGCTCCTCCTGGCGGATGTGGACATCATCGAGCCGGACGGCGATCAACTGAGGCTGGTGAGCATCTTCGGCGAGCAGAAGGTGGTCAAGGCCGCCATTCACAGCCTCAACCTCATCAACCACAAAGTGCTGCTGGTGGAAAAGACCTAAAAAACAGGGGTGATCAAGTACGGGGCGGGGAAGCCACGGCTCCCCCGCCCTCTTACACTCCCCTATATGGGGTTGGGGATGGGGGTTTGGGGGAAGGGGCAGGGGTTTGTGACCCCTGGCCCCTTCCCCCAAATCACCTCCGCGGCAGGATTTCTACTCTAACCTTGCCGTCCAGGAGGGCCCGGAAGCGCTCGGCGTCCTCCAGGGTCCCCAAGGTGCCGCCGAAGTGCATGGGGATGGCCACCTGGGGTTTCAGGGCCAGGGCCGCTTGGGCCGCCTCCTCGGCGTCCATGGCCATCACCCCGCACACCGGCAAAAGGGCGATGTCCACCGACAGGTCATTCATCTCCGGAATGAAGTCGGTATCGCCGGCGAAGTAGAGGCGGACGCCCTCCACGGCCACCACAAAGCCCAGGTAGCCGGCCCGCCGGGGGTGGAAGTGGCTCTCCCGGTTGTAGGCCGGCACCGCCTGGATCACCACCTCGCCGACTTTCGCCTCCTCCCCCGGTTCCAGGGCCAGGACCGGGGGCTCGATCTTGGCCGCCGCCTTTTTGTCGCTTACCACCACCGTGTGGGCCCGCCGGATGCGTTCGATATCCACCGGCGAGCAATGCTGGGGATGCTCATGGCTGACGAGGATCAGGTCTGCGGGCCGCTCCAGCTGCAGGGCAAAGGGGTCAAAGTAGATGACCGGCGGCCCTTCATAAATGAAACTGGCATTCCCCAGCCACCCCAAACGGGACAGAACCTCTTCCAGCATCGGACACCTCCGTCACCAGAAATATCAACCAGCAATGTCAAGGGGTTGGGGAAGAGATGGGGAAAGGGGCAGAAGGCCGATGGCCCTTGGCTCCCTCCCCGAAAAACTGTCTTGGGCAGTTTCAGCCTGGGTTATGTGTCTGAGGCAAAGATAAGTCATGACTGGGCCGAAAGGAAGGGCAGAAGGCGGGAAAGGGGGGAATTTTCCCGAAAAGGAGAGGGGGCGGGATGGCCCGCCCCCCGGTCCAACAGGAATTATTGGACTTTCACATACTTGCCGTCCTTGATTTCAAAGAGATACACCCCGCCGCCGGCCACGCCGCTCCGCACCACATCCCGGGTCTCATTGAAGGAGAGCTTGCCGGTGACGCCGTCGAAGTCCTTCACCTCATCCAAAAATTTCTTCACCCCCTCGCTGGTGGGGCCGTATTTGGCCATGCCCGCCAGGACGAGGGAGGTGGCGTCATAGGTGAGGGCGGCAAACATGATGTTTACCGGCTCCTTGGCGGCTGCGGCCTGCTGATAGTAGCTCTCCCGGAACTTCTTGTTCTTGGGGGTATCGTAGTTTTCGTCATACTCGCCGTTGATGAGGTGGCCCTCCGCCGCCTTGCCCGCCAGCTTGGCATATTCCGGGTCCATGTCGCCGTAGACCCCGATGATCTTCTGATTCAGGCCGAGACTGCGGGCCTGGGCCGCGGCGGGCGCGGTCTCCGGGGTATAGCCGGGGATGAAGAGGATATCCGGGTTGGCGGCCTTGATGTTGGTGAGCTGGGCCTTGAAATCCCGGGAGCCCCGCATGAAGGACTCGGTGGCCACCACCTTGATGCCCTTGGCCTCAAAGTCCTTGCTGAAGACCTCGGCGCAGCCCTTGCCGTAGGGCTCATTGCTGAACAGGATGGCCACCGTCTTGGGCTTGAGTTTCTCGGCGATGTACTGGGTCATCACCGCGGACTGGGCGTCGATGCGGGTGCAGCCCCGGTAGAGATAGGGGCTGGCGCCGCTGATTTTGGGGGAGGTGGCGGTGGGGGTGATGAAGACCACCTTGGCCTCATCGGCGCTCTTGAAGGCCGCCAGCGTCCCGCCGGAGGTCATGGGCCCCACCAGGGCCTGGACCTTGTCCACGTTGATGAGTTTCTGCACCGCATTCACCGCCGCGGTGGGGGAGTCCTTTTCATCTTCAAAGATGACTTCCACCTTGCGGCCGCCGATGCCGCCGGCGGCGTTCACCTCATCCACCGCCATCTGCACCCCCCGCTTGGCGGGGATGCCGTGCTCGGCGCCGATGGAGAGACGCAGCACCGAGCCGATTTTGATGGGCTCTGCCGCCAGGACCCCGGCGGCCAGCGCCAGGACCGCCGCCAGAGACACCACTGCGAGAAATCCCGCCTTCTTCATTGCTACACCTCCCGAAATGACAGGGTGAACCGCCATGTTGCCGGATGGAAATGCCGGGGGCCGGCAGAGAGAGCCGCAAACATGGACTCTCTTCGGCTATGCCCCGGGAACCATCAAGACTCTATTCTTGGCCTGAAAGCCGGCCAATGTCAAAAGGAAACGGGAGGGACGAGCTTGATTTTGATGGTTTTCCCCTCCCGGGAGAGGGTGAGGATATTCTCCTGGGGCTTGAGGGCCGCGGCCACCTCCTGGGCGCTGGCGACCTCGGTGCCGTTCACGGCCAACAGCTCATCGCCGACCTTCAGGCCCGCCTTGTCCGCCAGGCTGCCCGGCTCCACCTGGGTGAGGGGCAGGCCCTTCTTGCCCGGCGGCGCCGCGGGGAGCAGGCTGAAGCCCAGCTTCGGAGCCCCGGTTTTTTCCGGGGCGGCAGCCGGCAGCCGGGCAAAACTTAGGGTGGCCGGCACCTTGTCCTTGGGGATGGCCGGGTTGCCCGCCGCGGCCATGAAGGACAAAATCGCCCGATACAGCACCTCGGCTTGGGGCTGGGTGGTGGCCCCCACCAGGTTGAGGTCCGGCGCCCCGCCCTGGCCCGGAATGGTGACAAAGAACCTCCAGGTAGGGTTCTTGGGCTCCGGGGTCATGATCCCCTTAGTCACCCGGATGATGTCCAGGGGGAAGGTCTTGATCTTCTCCACCTCCTCCGGGGTTCGGGTGGAAAATTGCAGGGGCACCGGCCGGGTATGGATGAAGCCGGTACTCTCCTTCATCCGGGGGACCTTGTATTTCAGGGTCAGGGTTTTGGGGCCCAAGACAAAGGCCTCCAGCGGCACTGCCACCGGGTCATAGCCTCCGGTATCGGAGGGGAGCATTTCAATGACCCGGAGACTGGTGAGCACCGCCTGGAGGGCCCGGGCCGCCTCCTCCACGTCCCGGAAGAGGGGTGGGTCATAGGGGATGCTGGTGGCAGCAGACACCCCCTGCGTGCCGCTCAGCTGGCAGATCAGCGCGGCCAGAATGAGAAGCCGAAGCCACCTCACCATACGTGATACTTTCCTCCTCCTTGACGAGTTGCTGTGAACTTGTGGGAGAGGGGGCCAGGGGCCGGGGGCCCCTGCCCCCTCTCCCACACCCTCACCCCCAACCCCTTAAAGGGGGTGGGAAGGGGAGTTGAAAGAGGGTTGGGGAGCCACCGCTCCCCCAGCCCTTCCCTCAGTATGCCAGTTCAACTTTCAGGGCTTCCCATCTCCTTCAGGATGATGCGGGCGTTGAGGCCCAGGTGGTCCTGCAGGTGCCGGCGCACCGTGCGGCACAGCCCCTCCAGGGCCTTCACCTCGTCGGAGAACAGAGTCTCATCCAGCACCAGGTGGATGTCCAGGACCTCCAGGCCATCCTCTTCCGCCACCTGCCAGGAATGGGGCGGCAGGTGCCCCCCCAAAGCCTCCCGGAGCAGGGCCCGCAGATGCTCCGGATGCACCTTGATGCCGCCCACGGAGCAGATGGCGTCCACCCGCCCGAAGATGCCGGTGAGGCGGGGCAGGGTGCGGCCGCAGGTACAGGAGCTGACGTCCAGGGCAGTGCGGTCGCCGGTGCGGAAGCGAAGCAGGGGGAAGGCCAGGGTGGAGAGCGTGGTGATGACCAGCTCCCCTTCGGTCCCCGGGGGCAGGGGCTGGCCGCTTTCCGGGTCCACCACCTCGGGGTAGAAGTGGTCGGCGTTGAAGTGGAAGCCGCTTTCGGCCTCGCAGGAGAAGGCCAGCCCCGGGCCCATGACCTCGGTGATGCCGTAGGCCCGGGCGATGCTTACCCCCAGGCCCTCAGCCAGTTCCCGGCGCACCGTCTGGGGGAGGGGCGCAGCCACGAGCAAAGCCCGCCTGAGGCTCAGCTCGGCGGGGGTGAGGTCCAGAGTCCGCATGACGGTGAGGAGATGGCGGGCCGCAGGCGGGGTGGCCACCAGGACCGAGGTCTTGTAGTCCCGCATCACCATGAGCTCTTTGGCGTAGTTGAGGGTGGCCGCGGGGATCACCGAGGCCCCCAGATACTCGGCCCCGGCCTGCAGGTCCCGGCGCCAGTTGGCCAGCCCCGGGGGAATGATGAACTGCACGATGTCCTCCCGGGTGACCCCGGCGGCCCGGTAGAGGCGGGCCAGGAGCTCCAGCCACAGCCTGAGATCCTGGGCGGTGTAGCCCACCACCAGGGGCCGCTCGGTGGTGCCCGGCGAGGACACGATGCGCACAATGTCCCTGAGCGGCACGGCAAAGAGGCCGTAGGGGTAGTTTTCGGAGAGGTCCTCCCGGGTGGTGAAGGGGAGGCGCGCCAAGTCAGCCAGGGATCTGACGTCCTCGGGCCGCAGACCGGCCCGGTCGAACTGGCGGCGGTAGAATTTCACCTGGCGGTAAGCCCGGGTGAGGGTGCTCTGCAGGCGCTCCAGCTGCAGGAGCTCCAGCTCCGCCGCGTCCAGGGTCTCAGGAGAGGGCTCGTGCACGCCTTACCTCCCGTCGGTGAAGTCCTTGTAATCCCGCCCGAGATAGGCCCGGGTCACCTGGCGGTCGGCCAAGAGCTCCCGGGCGGCGCCGCTTAAGATGATGCGGCCGGTCTCCAGCACGTAGGCCCGGTCGGCGATCTTCAGGGCGGCCCGGGCGTTTTGCTCCACCAGGAGCACGGTGAGGCCCTCCTCTCTTAGGCGCGCCAGGGTGGTCATGATGGCCTCCACCACGATGGGGGCCAGTCCCAGGGAGGGCTCATCCAGGAGCAGCAGGCGAGGGCGGGCCATAAGGGCCCGGGCGATGGCCAGCATCTGTTGCTCGCCGCCGCTCATGGTGCCCGCGGGCTGCTCCAGGCGCTCCTTGAGACGGGGGAAGAGCTGAAAGACCCGCTCCCGGTCGGCTTCGATTTCCGCCGCCGGCACCCGGCGATGGCGGCGGTAGGCCCCCAAAAGCAAATTGTCCGCCACGCTCAGGGGCGCAAAGAGCTGACGGCCCTCGGGCACCAGGGCCACGCCCAGGGAGACCAGCTCCTCGGGGGCCACCCCCATCAGCGAGCGGCCCTGGAGGGTGATTTCTCCCTCCCGGCGCACCAGCCCGGCGATGGCATTGAGGAGGGTGGTCTTGCCGGCGCCGTTGGCCCCGATCAGGGCCACAATCTCCCCTTCCCGCACATGCAGGGTGACGCCGGCCAGAGCGGTCACCGGCCCATAAGAAGCCGAAAGGTTACGAATCGTCAGCATTTTTAAAATATTAACAATTAGTAACTTGTGGGAGAGGGGGCCAGGGAGCCGTGGCCACCTGCCCCCTCTCCCACACCCTCTCCCCCCACCCCGAGTAGAAGGTGGAGAGGGCAGGGCGGGGAAACTGCCACTAATTCAATCCTACCTTTGGCCTTGTCACTCGGCGCCCTTGTCCCCCTGCCAGTCGGTGCCCAGATAGGCGGCGATGACCTCCGGATGCCGCTGGATGGCTCGGGGCGGCCCCTCGGCAATGAGGCGGCCGTAGTTGAGCACCACGATCTCCTCGGCCACCTCCATGGTGAGGCTCATGTCATGCTCCACCAGAAGGATCGTGAGGCCTTTGGCCTTCAGGGTGAGGATGAGCTCGCCCAGGCGCTCGGTTTCAGCCTGGTCCAGGCCCGAGGCCGGCTCATCCAGAAGCAGAAGCGTGGGTTCGCTGGCCAAAGCCCGGGCGATCTCCAAGAGGCGCTTGAGCCCTAAAGGAAGGAACCCCGCGGGCTGGGCCGCCCGCTCCGCCAGCCCCACAAACTCCAGAAAGGCAAAGGCCCGTTCCCGGATGGCCGCCTCCTCCCGCCGGGTCCAGGGGAGATGCAGCGCCCCGGCAAACAGCCCCGCCTTTGTGAGGCGATGGCGGCCCACCATGACGTTTTCCAGCACCGTCAGGTGGTCAAAGAGCTGCACCAGCTGAAAGGTGCGGGCAATCCCCAGGGAGGCCACCTCGTGAGCCGGCCGGCCCTGGATCTCGGCCCCCTGAAAGACGATGCGGCCCCGGTCAGGCTTGAGGAAGCCGCTGATGAGGTGAAAGAGCGTGGTCTTGCCGGCGCCGTTGGGGCCGATGACCGCCTTGATGGTGCCCGGGGCGACGTTGAAGCTCACCCCCTCCAGGGCCTTTAAGCCCCCGAAGGCGAGGCTCACCTCCGAGACCTGAAGGAGAGGCGTTTCAGCCACGGGAGGCGCCCTCCCGGCGGAAATGCCGGTATTCCCACAGATCCAGGAGGCCCCGCACCAGCCCCCGGGGGAGAAAGATCATCACCACCATGAGGATGGCCCCGAAGATGACCACCTCGAAATCATGGAAGACCACCAGGAGTTCCGGGAGCACCGTGAGTACCCCGGCGCCCAGAAGCGAGCCCCAGATGCTGGCCATGCCCCCCACCACCACCATGGTCACCAGCTTGATGGAGAACATGATATCAAAGGAGGAGGGCGCAATGAAATTGAGGGTGTGAGCATAGAGGCTGCCGGCCAGGGAGGCGTAAAGGGCGCTCCAGACAAAGATGAGGAGCTTGAGGCGCTGGGTGTTGATCCCTAAGGATTCGGCCGCGGCTTCGCTGTCGTGCAGGGCCCGAAGCGCCCGGCCCAGGCGGGAGTCCACCAGCCCGGCGCTTAAGGCGAGCAGGCCTAAAGTGGCCCCCCAGATGAGGGCATAGAGGCGTAAAGGGGTATGAAAGGCGAAGCCCGCCAAGCTGAGGGAGGGAATGCCGCTTAGCCCCGAGGGCCCACCGGTGAGCCGCTGGGCCTGCACGAAAAAAATATAGACGATGACCCCAAAGCCCAAGGTGGCCATGGCCAGATAATAACCTCGGAGCTTCAAGGCGGGGATGCCGATGAGGAAGGCCAACAGCCCGGCCAGGCCCAGGCCTGCGACCATCGCCAGCCAGGGGTTTACCCCATAGGTGGCGCTGAGGATGCCGGAGGTGTAGGCCCCCACTCCGAAGAAGGCGGCGTGGCCCAGGGAGATCTGGCCGGCATAGCCCATGAGGAGGTTCAAGCCCACCACCAGGATGGTGTGGATGCCGATGAAGTTGAGGAGGGAGAGATAGTAGTCGTTTCGGAGCACCAGGGGCAAAAGGGCCAGGACCACAGCAAAGCCGCCCCAGAGAGCCAGGCGCCGCCATGTCATGACCTGCCCCCCAGCAGGCCCTGGGGTCGCACAAAAAGCACCACCAGGAGGATGAAGAAGGCCACCGCGTCCCGGTAGCCTGAGGAGATCAACCCGCTGGCCAGGGATTCGGCCACCCCGAGGAGCAGGCCTCCCAACACCCCCCCCAGGCTGCTTCCCAGGCCGCCCAGGATGGCAGCGGAAAAGCCCTTGAGCCCCAGCATGGTGCCCATGTCATAGACCCCCAGGGTGAGGGGGGCGATGAGGATGCCCCCGGCGGCGCCTAAGGCGGCGGAGAGGCCGAAGGAGAGCTGCACCATGCGGGCGGCGGGGATGCCCACCAGCCGGGCGGCCACCGGGTTGTAGGCGCAGGCCCGCATGGCCTTGCCGGTGAGGGTCAGGCGGAAGAAGGCTTCCAGCCCGGCCAAAAGCAGGGCCGCCACCCCCAGGACCCAGAGGTTCTGGGGCAGGATGGTGGCCGGGCCGAAGCTGAGGGGCACCGCGCCGCTGAAGGGCGGCAGGTTGTAAGCCTCCTTGCCCCACCAGAGCATGGCCAGGCCCTTAAGGAGCACCGCGCCCCCCACGGTGATGATGATGAGGGTGAGGGGGCTGCGGTCTTTGACCGGCCGCAGGGCCAGACGTTCAAAGAGGAGCCCGAGAAGGGTCACCAGGAGGACGGCGCCGACAAAAGCCACTGGCAGGGAAGGGAAGGCCTGATGGAGGCTGATGGCGCACAGGGCCCCCAGCATGACAAACTCGCCCTGGGCAAAGTTGATGATGTGGGTGGCGTTGAAGATGATGCCGAAGCCCAGGGCGATGAGGGCATAGATGGCCCCATTGGTGAGCCCGGAGATGAGATACTGGGAGAGGGCCGCCAGGGTTTCCACGGTTTCCTGTACATCGGATGGGGGAGGAAGCCAGGGGCCAGCGGGCCCCGCCCCCTCCCCCACTCACCCCTCTGCCACTCCCCATTGAGTGGCGAGAGATTCCAGGGAGGGCAGGGAAAGAGCGTGTGCCCGGCCCTCCCTCCGCAAGGTTTGGTTTTCACTCCGCCGGCTTGAATTCGCCCTTGTCGATCTTCACCATGACGAAGGCTTCGGGAGTGAGGCCGTTGTGGTCTTCGGGGCTCATATTGAAGACGCCGCTCACCCCCACGTAATTCTTGGTGTTCTCGATGGCGGCCCGGAGCTTGTCCGGGTCCGGGCCGGCCTGTTCCAGGGCCAGGGCCAGGATCTTCATGGCGTCATAGGCATAGCCCCCGAAGCTGGAGGCCGGGGCGTTGAAGGCCCGGCGATAGGCCTCGTCGTATCTGGCCAGCACCGCTTTCTGAGGGTCGGTGTCGGGGAGGCTCGGGTAGATCACCAGCTTGCCGGCGGGCATGAGAATGCCTTCGCCCGCGTCCCCGGCCAGCTCAATGAACTTCTTGGAGGCGGCGCCGTGGCTCTGGATGAGGGGGATCTTCATGCCCAGCTGCTTCAGGTTTTTGGCCACAATGGCCGGAGCCGGGCCGGTGCCCCAGCAGATCACCGCCTGGGCCGGGGTGTTGCGGATCTTGGTGAGCTGCGGGGTCATGTCGGTGTCCTTCTCCCCGAAGACCTCGTCCGCTACCACCTTAATCCCGAACTGGGGCGCCTGCTCGGTGAGCTGCTTGCGGCCCGAGACCCCGAAACCGGTGGACACGGTGAGGATGGCCACCTGGGAGATATTGTGTTTTTTAAGGTATTGATAAATCCGGTTCACCGCCATGGCGTCGGTCTGGGCGGTCTTGAAGACCCACTGGCGCTCCGCCGCCGGGTGGGTGATCTCAATGCCGGCGGCGCAGGAGATGAGGGGCACCTTGGCCTTCTGGGTGATGGGCAGGACCGCCATGGAGGTGTGGGTCAGGCTGGGGCCGATGACCGCCAGGGCCTTGTCCTTCTGGATGAGCTTTTCGGCGTGCAGCCGGGCCTTGGTGACGTCCCCCTCGTCATCGTAGATGACCACCTTCAGGGGATGCCCCTTAATGCCCCCTTTGGTGTTGTATTCATTGATCAGCATCTGCAAGGTGTTGCGCTCCGGCTCCCCCAAATACGAGGCAGGACCGGTGATGGAGAAGATGCCGCCGATGACGTAGGGTTCCGGGGGATTCTGGGCCCAGGCTGCGCCTGCCAGCACCAGAAGCACAAGGACGATGGATGCCAGTCTGCCGCTCATGGTCGCCTCCTCTGGCCGCCTGCCAGGGGCCGAGGGCCTAAGACGGAGGGAATGCCCCGATTCTCACGCTCCCCTGACCCCGCAGGGCTGGTTTGTCGCCCGCTGCCGGTTAAAGCTTATACACCTCTTCCCCTTTGTAAATGTGGATGCCCGCCTGCTGCAGGAGGGCGATGGCCTCATCCAGGTTGTCAAAGCGGAAGATGATGACCGCGTTCTTGCCGCTGTGCTGCACAAAGGCGTACATGTATTCCACGTTGATGCCGGCCTTGGCCAGGATGTCCAGGACGGAGGCCAGGCCGCCGGGACGGTCCGGCACCTCGATGGCTACCACCTCGGTCTTGCCCACGGTGAAGCCCTTGGACTTGAGGACGTCCCGGGCCAGGGCGTAGTTGTCCACGATGAGGCGCAGGATGCCGAAATCGGTGGTGTCCGCCAAAGACAGGGCCCGGATGTTGACGCCGGCCTCGCCCAAGACCCGGGTGACCTCCGCCAGGCGGCCGGCCTTGTTCTCCAAAAACACGGAAATCTGCTCCACCTTCATGGGCTGGCACTCCTTTCCTCAGGCCGAAAGCTTGCGTTTGTCCACCACCCGCTGGGCCTTGCCTTCGCTTCTCGGGATGGAGCGGGGCTCCACCAGCCGGACCTTGACCGAGACGGAGAGGTAATCCTTGATGCGGCTTTCGATGCGTTTGGCCAGGGCCTGGAGGCCTTTGACCTCATCGGAGAAGGTGGCCTCATCCACCTCCACCGCCACCTCCAGGGTGTCCAAGGCCCCTTGGCGGTCCACGATGAGCTGATAGTGGGGGGCCACGCCCGGGATCTCCATAAGCACCGCCTCGATCTGGGAGGGGAAGACATTCACCCCCCGGATGATGAGCATGTCGTCGCTGCGGCCCTGGATGCGGCGGATGCGGGCGATGGTGCGGCCGCAGATGCAGGGGGCGTAGTCGATGGCGGTGATGTCCCGGGTGCGGTAGCGGATCAGGGGGAAGGCCTCCTTGGTGAGGGTGGTGATCACCAGCTCCCCCAGCTCGCCGGGCGGCAGCCGCTTCAAGGTCACCGGGTCGATGATCTCCGGCAGGAAGTGGTCCTCAAAGAGATGCAGGCCATGCTTGGCCTCGATGCACTCCACCGCCACGCCTGGCCCGATGATCTCGGAGAGGCCGTAGATGTCCAGGGCGTCCAGGTGCAGGCGGGCCTCAATCTCCGTGCGCATGGCCTCGCTCCAGGGTTCGGCGCCGAAGATGCCCACCCGGAGCTTGGTCTGGCGGAAATCCACCCCCATCTCCTGGGCCACCTCCGCCAGATAGAGGGCAAAGGAGGGGGTGCAGCAGAGCACCGTGGGGCCGAAGTCCTGGATGAGCATGATCTGCCGCCGGGTCTGGCCGCCGGAGACCGGGATGACCGCAGCGCCCAGGCGCTCCACCCCATAATGGAAGCCCAGGCCGCCGGTGAAGAGGCCATAGCCGTAAGCGATGTGGACGATGTCCCCCCGGTGCACCCCGGCGGCGGCGAGGGTCCGGGCCATGAGGTCGGCCCAGGTGTTGAGGTCCCGCTGGGTGTAGGCCACCGGGGTGGGCTTGCCGGTGGTGCCGCTGGAGGCGTGGATGCGTACGATCTGCTCCATGGGCACCGCAAACAGCCCGAAGGGGTAGTTGTCCCGGATGTCCTGTTTGGTGGTGAAGGGCAGCTGCTCCAGGTCCGCCAGGCTGCGGATGTCCTCGGGCTTCACCCCGGCTTCGTCCAGACGGCGCCGGTAAAAGGGCACCAGATGATAGACCCGCTCCACCAGGGCCTGAAGCCGGCGCAACTGCAAGGCCTCCAGGTCCTCCCGGGGCAGGGTCTCGTTGGCAATGTCGAAGATCATGGATGGGACCTTGTTAAAAGAAATCGGCTTGAGACCGTGGCGTATGGCTTGTGGGAGAGGGGGCCAGGGGCCGGTGGCCCCTGCCCCCTCTCCCACCCCCTCTCCCCCAACCCCCTTTGGGGGGTGGGGAGGGGAGATTGAGGGGAGGGCGGGGGGCCTGCGGTCCCCCGGCCCTCCCCTCAAAGTCTTTCTCACAGTCTCAATTTGTGAAAACTACCACAGTGGCCCGCAAGGGGTCAAGAAGATTTAAGATCAGGGGGCGGAAGCGGGGTGAAAGGGGGGAGGGGGGTCAGGGGCGCCCCTGACCCCCCGGGGTCTTACTGCACCGGCGGCAGGCCCAGGTCTCTGACAAAGGTCTCCAGGCCCACCTCATCCAGGACCCGGCCCAGGCGCTTGGCCTTGCCCTGGCGGCGGTACCAGTCCACCACCCGGTCCACCAGGTCCAGGGCCTCCTCATCACTCAAGTTCTGGGCGATGACATCCGCGAGGCGAGGCTTTAAGCCCGAGACAAAGCCGCCGGCCAGCACCCGCCAGCCCTTGGCCATACCCACCAGGCCGATGTCCTTGATGGAGGCCTCGGAGCAGTTGTTGGGGCAGCCTGAGACTCCGATCTTGAATTTATAGGGCAATGCCATGCCGTGGTATTTCTCGTCCAGCTTGAGGCCCACCCCCACGGCGTCCTGCATGCCGATGCGGCAGAAGGTGGTGCCGGGGCAGATCTTGACGGACCGCACGCACAGGCCGATGGCGGCGCCGGGCACCAGCCCCAGCTCCTGCCACACCGCGTCCAGGTCCTCGGGCTTCAGCCCCACCAGGGCAAAGCGCTCGGCGCTGGTGAGCTTGATGGCCTTGACGCCGTACTTCTCTGCCACGTCCGCCAGCTTGCGGAGCAAGCTGAAGTCGGTGATGATGCCCCCGGGGATGTGGGGGGCGATGGCGAAGGTCTCCTTATCCCGCTGCAGGATGGCACCTTTTTCCAGGATGTCGTCCGGCATATGTCCTCCTTATTTATTGTTATATTCTCGGTCAATAATAATTATTGATATCTTCAAGGCAAGGGACAGGGCAAAATTTTTCCTCAGCCAATGCCCGCCGCGGATGTAACCGCGCCAGGGCCAGGCTGCCTGATACTTCAGCCGCCGTCACCCAGGGCCTCCTGAGGGCCCTCCAGGGCGACGGTTTTCGGCCGGGTGAAGACCCCCCAGCGCCGGCCCCGGCCCCAGTCATAGTCCACCAGGCGTCCCTGCTCATCCAGGTCCAGGGTCAGGGCAAAGGGAAAGGCGGCGCCGGGCAGGCTGAAGCGCAGATCCACCCAGGTGGCGCTGGTAAATCCGGGATGTTGCTCCACCACCGCCAGTTGGGGGAAGCGGGCAAATTCCAGGAAGCGACTGAGAAGCCAGGCGGCCTCCGGGGCCGGGGTCTGGTCCAGCCTTTGGGCCGGCCAGCTAAGCACCACCGCCTCCGCCGGCGGCCTCCAGGAGACCTCCGGCACCCGGGGAGGGAAGGCCGGCCGCACGGTCACCACCCGGGGAGGATGATTCCCGGGGGCCGGGTCGGCGGCCCGCCAGGGCAGTTCCACAAAGGCCTCCCGCCATTCTTCGGGCAGAGTGGCCACCAGGTGCCAGCGCCGGGGGGAGAAGGGCTGGGGGAGGGCGGCCACCGAGACCGCCTCCGGGCCGAAGAGCTGCCGGGCCTGCCTGAGGGCCTCAGAGTGATACCAGCCCACCAACGCCAAATATCCCAGGGCCAGAGACAGAGAGAGGACTGCCGGCCAACGCCGGGTGCCCCCCACAAACCCCGCCACGGCGCCGGGAGCCAGGATCATGAGCAGGTAAATATCTACAATAAAGAGGAGGTCCAGGGTGAACTTCTGGCGGCTGAAGGGACTCAGAAGCTGGGTGCCGTAGGAGGTGAGCACGTCGAGAAACAGATGGCTGGCCAGCACCACCACCCCCAGGAGCACCGCCGGGCGGAACCACTGCCGGCCGCCCAGCCAGCGGGCCAGCAACCCCCCCAGCAGGGCCAGGACAGGAAGCATAAAGAGGGAATGGGTGAGGCCCCGGTGATGGCGCAGATAGCTCACCCGGTCGATAAAGAGGAGCAGGAAATCCGCATCCGGCAGCAGGGCAAAGCCCGCGGCCAGCAGTGCCGCCCGCCGGGGGGCGGGGGAGCGCAGGAGGCGGGAGAGGCCGACTCCCGCAGTCACATGGGTCAACGGGTCCATGGCTCAGTATTTCGGGGGTTGCCAGCCATATTCCGGAAAATGGCGCATCAGGTCGGCCTTCAGGGCCAAGGCGCTGGGATAGCGCTCCTTGGGGTCTTTTTTCAGGCACTTCAGGATGATGGCCTCCAGTTCCGGGGGCAGGTCCGGATTGAGTTCCCGGGGCGGGGTGGGCTCCTGCTCCAGGATGAGGTCGATGAGAATTTTCTCGTTGTCGCTGTAAAAGGGAAGTTCCCCGGTATAGAGGAGGTACATGATGACCCCGATGGCCCAGATGTCGCTCCTCAGCTCGCTTTCCCCCATGATCTGTTCCGGCGCCATGAAGGGCCGGGAGCCCACCATGGTGGCGCTGATGTCCTGTTCCTTGAGGATCTTGGCGGCGCCGTAGTCCAGGAGCTTGAGGCGGCCGTCCTCCTGGATGATGATGTTCCCCGGCTTGATGTCCCGGTGCATGATACGGTGGCGATGGGCATGGGCCACCACGTCGATGAGCTGCAGGACGATGCTTTCGGCCAGATGCTCCGGCACTTCCTGGGTGAGGAGCTCATCCAGGGTGCGGCCGGAGACATATTCCTGGATGAGGACCACCTTGCCGTCGTCCTCCACCACCTCCTCCAGGCGGACGATGCCGGGGTGGGGCGCCAGTTTGCGGCAGATGGCGGCCTCCTTGCGAAACTTGGCGTTGGCCGCCTTGCTGTAAGGGATTTTGGCCACGAAGAGGCGCTCTTCCCCCACTGCCTCGGTGTCCCTGACCAGCCAGACCTCCCCGAAACTGCCCTGGCCCAGCTTCTTCAGCTTCTCATAGCGTCCTCCCACCAGGGGGGTCATGGACAGGAGGGCCAGGTAATCCTTGGCCACCGGCAGGAAGTGCTCCACCAGAGTCCGCAAGGCCCGCTTCAAGGGGGAGAGCACCCCCACCTGCTGCACCTGAAAGCTGGCTGCAGCCTGTTCCGGAGAGGCCGGCGTCAGAGCCCGGAGGAGCACGGTCACCGGCTCCCCGGTCTTTTTCCGGAGGGTGATTTTGACTGCGCCGGAACCCTCAGGTGTGGCCAACAGACGGAAGAAGCGCTCCTGGTCGGCGGCCGAGGCAAAGAGGGATGGGGCGGGCAGTGCCTGACTCTCCCGGGGGCCGTATCCTAGAAGTCGGGTGAGGGCCGGGTTGAGGCGGCAGGCCGCGCCCTGGCGGTCGCAGGTGAGGAGAGCCTCGGCGTGGTGGCCGAAGAGACGGTCGAATTCGGCCCGGGAGGCCAAGAGCAGGTCTTCATCCCGCTTGAGTTTCAGGAGCACCGCCACCCGGGCCAGCACCTCCTCGGCCCGGAAAGGCGGCACCAGGAATTCATCCGCGCCCAGGCTGAGGACCTGGGCCGCCGCCTGGTCGCTGAATTCCGGCAGGGCCACCAAGAGCGGCAGGCGGCGCTCCCCGGCGGCGGCGCGGGCCGCAGTGATGAGCCCCGGGAGCCGCTCGGCCGTCGCAGCCACAATGACCAGATCGGGGCAGCGCGTCCGCACCTCCTCCGCCAGCTCGGTGGGGGAGCAGGGGCGCACCTCATAGCCGGCGGCCTTGAGCAGGTCCATCAGGGAGACGGCCGCCTCGGGGGGCTCCCCGCAGACCAGCACGACTCCCGCCGGAAGAGAAAGGTCCTCGGGCATCAGGGCTCCAAAATCCTGCCGGGCGGCGCCGTCAGTGGAAGTGCCTGCCCGGCGGAATGGCTTCATTGTCCCATGGCCGGGGGCCCTTGGCAAGGCCGGGCGGTCTGCTTCGCCCCCCGGGCGCGGCTGGAGAAGACCCGGCGCCGGGACTCACGAAGTATTAATGCCTTTTGCATCAAAAATTAGCATAATTATTATAACTTTCTACCAAAAGAGAGCAGGGAGGCGGCATGCCCAAGGAAACCGTCCTGGCGGTGGAAGACGAAGAGGATATCCTGGAACTGCTGCGCTACAACCTCACCAAAGAGGGCTACCATTTTATCGGGGTCACTTCCGGGGAGGAAGCCCTCAAGCGCCTGCGCACAGAAGTGCCGAACCTGGTGCTCCTGGACCTGATGCTGCCGGGCATGGACGGTCTGGAGATCTGCCGCCGCCTGAAGCAAGATCCCAAAACCCAGAACCTGCCGGTGATCATGGTCACCGCCAAGGGCGAGGAGGCGGATGTGGTGGCCGGCCTGGAGCTGGGGGCGGATGATTACATCACCAAACCCTTCAGCCCCCGGGTGCTTCTGGCCCGGGTGCGGGCGGTGCTGCGGCGGCGTCAGCAGGTGCCGCCGGATGAAACAGCCCCTTTGCAGGTTCACGAACTGGTGATCCATCCCGGCCGCCATGAGGTGCTGGTCAATGGACAGCCCGTGGAGCTGACGGTGACGGAGTTCCGCCTCCTGCACTTCCTGGCTCGCCGGCCGGGCTGGGTCTTCACCCGCTCCCAGATCGTCAGCGGGGTGCATGGCGATGACTACCCGGTGAGCGACCGCTCCGTGGATGTGCAGATCGTGGGGCTGCGGAAAAAACTGGGGGAGGCCGGCAAATATGTGGAAACCGTGCGGGGAGTGGGATACCGTTTCAAGGAATGAGGCACCTGAGATGAACGGTTCCAGGGCCTTGAGGTGACCTGAGCTGATGCGTCCCCGCCGACTCTTCACCCAACTGACCCTCTCTTTTCTGGCCGTGGCGGTCATCGGGGTGGCGGCCGCCACCTGGATCTCCACCCGCATCTGGCGCCACTTTCACCTCACCCAGACAGTGGCCGACCTGGAGGCCCAGGGCCGGTTTCTGGCCCATATCGCCCAGGAGCGCTGGAGTCGGCCGGAGAGCCTGGATGACCTGTGCAAGCAGGTGGGCCGGGCGACCGGCGTGCGTCTCACCCTGGTGGCGGCGGACGGCCGGGTCCTGGGGGATTCCCTAAGGGATCCCAAAACCATGGAGAACCATGCCGACCGCCGGGAGATCCAAGGGGCTTTGGCCGGCCAGGTGGGGGTGCACATGCGCCTCAGCCCCACTGTCGGTCTGCCCATGACCTATGTGGCGGTGCCGGTCAAGGAGAACGGCCGCATCATCGGCGCAGCCCGGGCGGCCCTGCCGGCCACCGCGGTGAATGCCCCGCTCAGCCAGGTCTATGTCCAGGTGGTCTTGGGGGCTTTGGTCATTTTGGGCCTGGCCGCCGGCCTGAGCCTGTGGCTCTCCCGTCGCCTCACCCGGCCGCTGGAGGAGATCCGCAGGGGGGCGGAACGCCTGGGGCGGGGGGATTTGAGCCTGAAACTCCCCACCCCGGAGGTGGAGGAACTGGTCAGCCTGGCGGACACCCTCAACTCCATGGCCGAGCAGCTCAACGAGCGCATCACCACCATCCAGGAGCAGCGCCGGGAGCAGGAAGCCATCCTGGCCAGCATGGTGGAAGGGGTGCTGGCGGTGGATCCCCGGGGGCGCCTGCTCTCCTTCAACCGCACGGCGGCCCATCTCCTGGGCCTCACCCCGGAGATGATGGGCCGCAACATCACCGAGATCGTGCGCAACCCCGAGCTGCAGTGGTTCATCACCCGGGCCCTGGCCGCCACCGAACCGGTGGAGGGGGAGGTCACGGTGCGGGAGGATGAAGAGGAGCGCATCCTCCAGGCCCACGGCACCACCCTGCGGGACTCCCGGCAGGTGGTGCTGGGCGTGCTCATCGTGCTGCACGACATCACCCGCCTGCGCCGGCTGGAAATCGCCCGCCGGGATTTTGTGGCCAATGTCTCCCACGAGCTCAAGACCCCCGTCACCTCCATCAAGGGCTTTGTGGAGACCCTGCTAGAGGGAGCTCTGAAGGACCCCCAACATGCCGAAGAATTCTTAAAGATCATCAGCCGTCAGGTGGAGCGGCTGCACCAGATCATCGAGGACCTCCTCAGCCTCTCCCGCATCGAGCAGGAGGCGGAGCAGGGGCGCATCATCCTGCATGGCCGCCGGCTGGGCCCGGTCTTGCGGGCGGCGGTCCAGACCTGCAGCGACCGGGCGAAGGCAAAAGAGATCACCCTGGAACTCTCCTGCCCTGAGGACCTTCGGGCCCGCCTCAATGACACCCTCCTGGAGCAGGCCCTGGTGAACCTCATCGACAACGCCATCAAATACAGCGGCCCCCAGAGCCGGGTGCAGATTGAGGCGGCCAAGGAAGACGGCTGGGTGGCGGTGAGGGTGCGGGACCAGGGCATCGGCATCCCCAAGGAGCATCTGCCCCGCCTCTTTGAGCGCTTCTACCGGGTGGACCCGGGCCGCAGCCGCAAGGCCGGCGGCACCGGCTTAGGGCTGGCCATCGTCAAGCACATCGCTCAGGCCCACGGCGGCAAGGTGACGGTGGAGAGCACCCCCGGCCAGGGCAGCGTCTTCACTCTGCTCCTGCAGCCGGATTGAACAGGGTCAGGCAAGCCAGTCGCTGCCGCCCTGCTCCCAGCCTCAAGTCGCACCCGTCGGCAAACCCGGGCCACAACCCACCGGTTCCGGCTCCCTTGTCTCCTTGGGCTTGATTTTTCCGGCGGCTAAAGGCGCCAGTCCGGGGGGATTAACCTGCTTTTTCCCGGGGGCGGCGGTAGTAGCACAGGAGGGCGCCGCTGATGACGGCCACCACCAGGGCAAAGACCTGGGTGGCGGGGTAGGCGCCGAAGAGCACCGGTCCCCGATAGTCCAGGGGGTGGCGGACGAATTCGGTGAGGAAGCGCACTATCCCGGCCAGGCAGAGGTAGACCAGGGTGAGCTGGCCCTCAAAGCTTTTGCGGGTGCGCAGATAATAGATCACCCCGAAGACGGGGAGGAGAAGTAGGGCTTCATAGAGCTGGGAGGGGTGGAGCGGCACCCGCAAGGGGCACAGTGTTTCCGGGTGGGTGAAAGTTACCGCCCAGGGAAGGTCGCTTTCGGCGCCGTAACAGCAGCCGGCCATGAAGCAGCCCACCCGCCCCAGGGCCTGCCCCACGGGCATGCCCACCGCCAGGGCGTCGAAGGTGGTGCGCCAGGGGAGCTGGTGCCGGCGCATGTAGTAAAAGGCCACCAGGAAGGCCAGCACCAGCCCCCCCTGAAAGACCAGCCCCCCTTTCCACAGGGCAAAGATTTCCCAAGGCTTTTTCAGGAAGGCGTCCAGCTCCAGCAGCACATACAACAGGCGGGAGCCCACCAGGGCGGCCACGATGATATAGAGGCACAAGTCATAGAACTGGGCTATCGGCAGGCCCACCCGCCGGGCCTCCCGCCCGGCCAGCCAGATGGCGGTGAGAAAGCCCAGGGCCAGAAAGAAGCCGTAAGTAAAGAGCCGGATGGGCCCCAGTTCAATGAGGATGGGATGCATGCTCGCCCTCTGCCTCGGTGAAGATCATCCAGATCAGGAGCCCGGCCCCCAGGCAGATGAGGGAGTCGGCCACATTGAAGGCTGGCCAATGATACCGCCCCAGGTAAAAGTCCAGGAAATCAATGACTTCCCCCAGGCGCAGGCGGTCAATGAAGTTCCCCAGGGCTCCGGCCAGAATGAAACTATACCCCAGAGCGGCCCCCACGGAGGTTTCCGGCAGCCGATACCACAGGTAGCCCACCACCGCCAACACCCCCAGGGTGGAGAGGACGAAAAAGATCCAGGCCACTTCCGGGGAAAGGCTGGAGAGGAGCCCAAAGGCCGCGCCCCGGTTACGCACGTGCACCAGATTGAAAAAGCCCGGGATGACCGGCTTCACCGTGCCCACCAGGAAACGGGAGTCCACCAGCAACTTGGTAAGCTGGTCCAGTCCCACCCCGAGGAGAAGGACACCCGAAAGGATCAGGCCCTTGCGGTGCACGCCGGTCAGACCCCCAAAACCTCGCGGCAGAGCCGGCAGAGTTGGGGATGGGCCGCATCCTCCCCCACCCCGGGGCGGTGATACCAGCAGCGGACGCATTTCTCCCCGGGGGCCTTCTCAATTGTGACCGTCAGCCAGGGGAGCTCCACCCCCGGGCGACCGTCCGGCAGGGGTCCGGGCACTATCTCCAGATGCTCCACCTGGACCAGAGTTTTCAAGTCGGCAGCCTGCTCCTGCAACACCGCCAGGTGGGCGGCCTCCTCCGGCGCCACCCCCAGGATCACCCGGGATTCGGGCGCCGAGGCCACCACCTTGGCCTTTTTGGCCAAGTCCATCTCCCGGTTGATCTCCGCCCGCACCTTGAAGAGAAACTCGTATTTGGCCAGCAGGGCCTCATCCGGAAAGCCGGCCAGGGCCGCAGGGAAATCGGCCAGGTGCACGCTTTCCGGGCGGGAGCGGGAGGGCAGGTGGCCCCAGGCCTCCTCGGCGGTGAAGGAGAGGATGGGGGCAAGCAACCGGAGAAGGTATTCCAGGAGGTCCAGAAGCGTACTCTGGGCGCTGCGCCGGGCGGGGCTGTGGGGTTTGAGGATGTAGAGCCGGTCTTTCAGGATGTCCAGATAGATGGCGCTCAGCTCCACGGCGCAGAACTGGTGCAGCCGGTGGAAGACCAGGTGGAATTCATAGTCCAGGTAGGCCCGCCGCACCCGGTCGGTGATCTGGGCCAGCCAGGAGAGGGCCAGGCGGTCCAGCTCCTCCCGGTCGGCAAGGGGCACATAATCCCGGGCCGGGTCAAAGTCCGCCAGGTTCCCCAGCATGAAGCGGATGGTGTTGCGGAAGCGGCGGTAGGCGTCCGCCAGTTGCTGCAGGATGGCGGGGGAGAGGCGCACATCGTCCCGGTAGTCCTCGGCAGTGACCCAGAGACGGAGAATCTCCGCCCCATACTGGGCAATGATCTCCTGGGGCGAGATGACATTCCCCAGTGATTTGGACATCTTGCGGCCTTCGCCGTCCACCACGAAGCCGTGG
The DNA here is from genome assembly GCA_037481655.1 of Desulfobaccales bacterium. NCBI lineage: Bacteria > Pseudomonadati > Thermodesulfobacteriota > Desulfobaccia > Desulfobaccales > Desulfobaccales bacterium. The sequence continues at coordinate 23,649 of JBBFLF010000011.1, forward strand.
GTGAGGACCGCCCGGTAGGGGGCCATGCCCCGGGTGCCCACCGCCGCCAGGAGGCTGGAGTGGAACCAGCCCCGGTGCTGGTCGGAGCCTTCCAGATACAGGTCCGCCGGAAAGCCCAGGTTGAGGTCGGCCTCCAGCACGCCGGCGAAGCTCACCCCGGAGTCAAACCAGACGTCCAGGATGTCCGTTTCCTTGCGGAAGGCGCTGCCGCCGCAGTTAGGGCAGGTGGTGCCCGGCGGCAGGAGCTGGGCGGGCTCTTCGGTGAACCAGAAATCCGCCCCTTCCTTTGCCACCCGGGCCAGGAGGCGCTCCAGGATCTCCGGGGTGAGGAAGGCGCCGCCGCAGCCCTGGCAGTGGAAGGCCATGATGGGCACGCCCCAGGCCCGCTGCCGGGAGATGCACCAGTCGGGGCGGTTTTCCACCATGTTGTAGATACGGTCCCGGCCCCACTTGGGGATCCAGGTGACCTTGTCGATCCATTTCAGGGCCTGGCGCCTCAGGTCGTTTTTCTCCAGAGAAATGAACCACTGCTCTGTGGCCCGGAAGATGATGGGCTGTTTGCAGCGCCAGCAGTGCGGGTAGCTGTGGGTGGCGGTCTCGGCCTGCAGGAGGGCCCCCCGGTTCTTCAAGAGGGCGATGATGCCGTCGTTGGCCTCCCAGACGTTCTGGCCGGCGAACTCCGGCACCTCCGGGGTGAAGCGGCCGTGGTCGTCCACCGGCGAATAGGGGCTGAGGCCGTATTTGAGGCCGCTGTCGTAGTCCTCCTGGCCGTGGCCCGGGGCGATGTGCACCAGGCCGGTGCCGGCGCTCAGGGTGACGTAGTCCGCCAGGATGACCCGGGAGTCCCGGTCCAGCCAGGGGTGGCGGCACAAGAGGCCCTCCAGGTCCCGGCCCCGGCGGGTCTCCAGGATCTCCCCCGAAAGCCCGAAGTGGGCCAGGAGTCCCGGCGCCAGGTCTGCGGCCACCACCAGGACTTCCTCCCCCACCTTCACCGCGGCGTACTCGTAGTCGGGATGAACGGCGATGGCCAGGTTGGCGGGGAGCGTCCAAGGGGTGGTGGTCCAGATGACCAAGGCGGCGTTGGAGGCCCGGGCCACCACCGGCCAGGCGGTCTTGAGCACCGGGAATTTCACATAGATGGAGGGGGTGCGGTGCTCTTCATACTCCACCTCGGCCTCGGCCAGGGCAGTGAGGCAGGTGGCGCACCAGTGCACCGGCTTTTTGCTGCGATAGATGGCGCCGTTAAAGAAGAACTTGCCGTATTCCTTGAGGATGGCGGCCACGTAGGCGGGGCGCATGGTGAGATAGGGGTGCTCCCAGTCCCCCAGCACCCCCAGGCGCCTAAACTCCTCCCGCTGAATGTCAATGAATTTCTCGGCATAGGCCCGGCAGCGTTGGCGCACCTCCACCTGGGAGAGGGAGAGCCCCTCGGCCTTGAGCTCCTTGTCCACCTGGTGCTCGATGGGCAGGCCGTGGCAGTCCCAGCCGGGCACAAAGGGGCAGTCCCAACCCATCATCTGCCGGGACTTGATGATGATGTCCTTAAGGATCTTGTTCAGGGCATGGCCCAGATGGATGTGGCCGTTGGCATAAGGCGGGCCGTCGTGCAAGAGGAAGCGGGGCCGGTTCAGGCCCTTGACCCGGAGGCGGCCGTAGAGGTCCAGCTCCTCCCAGCGGCGGAGGATTCCGGGCTCCCGCCGGGGGAGGTCGGCCTTCATGGGAAATTCGGTCGTGGGGAGATTGAGTGTGGCCTTATAGTCCATCCACCAGGAGCCTCCTTCAGACATTCAAAGGCTAAGGATACTCCAATCGCCAAAAAAAGCAACCGGGCCGGGGGTGAGGGGCCACAGGTGAGGGGGGTGGATTCAGGTCTGGACTGCGGCGGGTCGGGGCACTTGGCCTTCCCGGGGGGAGGCGACGGGGGCAGGCTCCGGGCGGCTGAGGGACGAACGCTTAAGCTGGCGGCCCACCAGTTGCAGGTAGGTGCGGGTTTCGGCGGGCAGGCGGCCGCCCCGCTCCACATTACCAGGCCCCCAGTTGTAGGCGGCCAAGGCCAGGGCCACATTGCCCCGGTAGCGCTCCAGCATCTCCTTCAGGTAGCGGGTGCCGCCGTCAATGTTTTCCTTGGGGTCATAGGGGCGGCGCACCCCCAGGTCCCGGGCGGTGCCTGGCATGAGCTGCATGAGGCCCATGGCGCCGGCCGGGGAGGTGGCGTAGGGGTTGAAATTGCTCTCCACCTTGATGACCGCCCGGATGAGGTCTTCGGGGACGCCGTGTTTGCGGGAGGCCTCCCGGATGAGGCCGTCATAGGCCTGGGGGTCCGGCCTGCTGCCGCCCCGCCAGCCCCCGCTCCGGAGCAGGCTCTCCGCCTCGGCCCGCAAGGACAGCCGGCCGCCTTGGCCTTGTCCGGGGACCGAGCGGGCTCCGGCGGCGCCCCGGTAACCCGGCCGCAGGTAGAGGGCGGCCAGCCGCGGCTCCCCCAGGCGTCCCACCACCCGGACGGGAGGAAAATCCTGCCGTCCGGGGCGGGCAGCGCCGGTGAGACCCTGCCGGGCCTGCAGCGCCTGGGAGAGGAAGGGGGCAAAGCGAGGGGTGGCGGGAGAAGCAGCCGAGGGCGGCGCGCCCCGGAAAGAGGCGCTGCCGACGGGCGAGGGCCGTCTGAAGGCGGCGAGGGTTACGGGATGCGAAATGCCGGCGCGGGACAGCATGCCATTTGGGGTAGCAAGAGTTATGCCGGCCTTGGAGGTTTTCTAAAAGGCTTTCTCAGGGACGCGGATAGACGTTCAGGCTCCAAAGGTCCGGGCGGGGGATCGGCAGGCGGCGGTTGCTGGCTGCAGGGGCATCAAAGGGCCAAGGCTTTCCCCCTTCTGCACATAAAGACCTCAGCCCTGATTTTTAGCTTAAGGAAATGACCTTGGTCTTACAAATGCAAAGGGAGGAGGAGGAACCGGGAAGACTCTTCTCCGCCCCATTTCGTCTCCGGCCCAGGCCTCACTTTCCCCACCCCCTCAGAATGACCCTATTCCTCCTCCCAGTCCTGCTCCCTGGTCCCCTTCCGGGCTAAAACCCGAGGCTGGCCAGCAGCTCGTTGACCGCCTCCTGGTCCAGGGGCTCCTGGCTGGACGGCTCCGAGCCGTTGGAGGAGACCACACCCCCCAGGTCAGGGTGGCCCATCATGCGCACCAGCTCTTCCTGGGCCAGGGCTTCCCCTTCCTGCAGCGAAATCTCCTGACCCTCGCTCTTCAGGCGCAGTTTGTTGCCGATGGCGATGAGCAGGGTGAGGACCTGCACCTGGACCTGGCGCAGGAGCTTCAGGACCTTGAGCAGCCGTTGGCCGGAGAGGTCCTGGAAGGAGAGGGCTTCGGTAATGCGGGAGAGCGAATCCCGGATGCGGCCGGTGGCGGCCAGGGCGGACATGGTGCGGTCGGCGGCCAGGGGCGGCTCCGGTATCTGCCCGCGCCCAGAGGCCAACAGCGGCTCCAAGACCGCCAGAAAGCCCTGCCAGTGCGCTTCCAGGGCGGACTCCGGAGGGGCAGGGGATGGCTCAGAGGCGGGCTGGCCCTCCAGGGGGATGGCGCTCACGGGGAAGATCTTGCCGGCGGAGGCGATGAGTTTGGCGATGAGCTCCTTGGCCCGGGGCTCCCGGCAATGCTCCTGGAGGATGGTGAGCACCTGGTCCACCGGGAGCTGATAAAAGCCGTCTTCCACCGGCACCTGGGCCGCGAGCCGGCTCAAGGCCGCCTCCGCCGCCGCCACCTCAAAGAGGCCGGCGTGCTGGGCCACCAGGGATTTCAGGTGAGGCTTCACCGCCTCGGTGCCGCAGAATTCCAGGAGCATCTGCAAAGTGTCCGCCAAGGTGACGGCCACCGCGGTCTCTTCGACGGGGGCGGGAGAGGAGGGCAGGTGAGCCTTGAGGTGGGCGCCGAATTCCTCTGCCGCCGCCTGCACCCGGGCGATCAGGTCCGCCGGCGGTCCGGCAGGGCCAGGGAGAGCCGCCGTATTTTCTGCCGCCGGGGTGAGGAGGCGATCCAGCACCTGACAGTCAGCCCGGATCTGTTCCACCAGGTCCAGGATGTCCAGGGTGGCCCGCTCGGTCATGGCCAGGACATCGTTGAGCTGATGGCGGGCCTGGTCCAGCTGTTCCCCGGGGGAGGTGCCGGCGCTTTGGATGACCTCCTCCAAGGACAGGTCCTGGATGGAGAGGTTGATCTCCTTGGCCAGGCGCCCCAGCCCGGCGTAAATCTCTTCGGAGGCCTGGCGATAGAAGGCCGCCTCCTGGGCCAGGGAATGGGACTCGGAGCCGGAGACCTCAGGCAGGGCAGGGGGGCTGGCCGCCGCCAGCCCGGCGCCGGGGAGGGGCATATCCCCCTTCAGGCGCACATTCATGGTGATGCCGTTCAGCCGCAGACTGAAATCTCCGGCCCCCATCTCCAGAGTGAGCTCGATCTGCCGGTCCTGGGACATTTCCTGGTTCCCTCATGCCCGGGTCTGGGCCGCAGGCGGGTTTAACTCCCCCATCGTCTGCCCGGCCGGAAAACTTGAGGGGAATTTATGGGGGGAGAAAGGAGATCATTCTGAAGAGATTCACAGGATTTCCCCAAACAAAAAAGCCGGAGGCAACCTCCGGCTTCTTCTATCCCTGTCATTTTCGCCTTTACATCTTCAGTTCGTCCCGGGTCTTGGCCACCGCGGCGGCGGATTTCTTGAGCAGCTCCTCTTCCTCGGGGGTGAGCTTTAAGGGGATGATCTTCTCCACCCCGCCAGCCCCCAGGACCACGGGCACGCCGAAGAACAGGTCTTTGAGGCCGTATTCGCCCTCCAGGTAGGCGGACACCGGCACCACCCGCTTGTGGTCCTTGAGGATGGCCGCGGCCATCTGCACCGAGGCGGCCGCGGGGGCATAATAGGCGCTGCCGGTCTTGAGCAGGGCCACGATTTCGCCGCCGCCCTTCTTGGTGCGCTCCACCAGGGCCTGGATGCGGTCCATGGGCAGCAGTTCCGTCAACGGGATGCCGCTCACGTTGGTGGCGCTCACCACCGGCACCATCTCATCGCCGTGGCCGCCCAGCACCATGGCCTGGATCTCCTCCACGGCGCAGCCCAGCTCCATGGCGATGAAGCAGCGGTAGCGGGCGGTGTCCAGAATGCCGGCCATGCCCATGACCCGCTGCTTGGGGAAGCCGCTCACCTTGTAGGCCACATAGCACATGGCATCCAGGGGGTTGGAGACAATGATCAGGAAGGCGTTGGGGCTTTTGGCCACCACCTGCCGGGTGACTTCCGCCACGATGTTCTTGTTGGTGTTGATCAGGTCCTCCCGGCTCATCCCGGGCTTGCGGGCGATGCCCGCGGTGATGATGACCACATCCGAGTCGGCGGTGGGGCCATAGTCGTTGGCCCCCACAATCTCCACGTTGAACCCCATGATGGGGCGGGCCTGCATCAGGTCCAGGGCTTTGCCCTGGGGCATGCCTTCCACCACGTCCACCAACACGACGTCCGCCAGTTCCTGGGCTGCGGCCCAGTGAGCGGCGGTGGCGCCCACGTTGCCGGCGCCCACCACGGTGATTTTCGGTCGCGCCATGCCATCTCCTCCGATAGGCAAAGTGATGACGAAAGATGGTCTTGGGGGTAAGGGGAGGGAGCCCAGGCCCCGCCATCCCCGCCCCGTGAAGCACCCTTTTATATAGACTTTTTTCTTCTGGGGGCGCAATGAAAATGAGTTCGGGCCGGTGGCGCAGGTCATTTTTGCCAGGACCAGGGAAGCGACGGCCTCCTGCATTCCACCGATAAGGGGTTGGGGGAGAGGGGCAGGGGTCCCCGACCCTGACCCCTTCCTCCTCAGGGGCGGCAAGGTGGCCCTCGTTGACAGGGCAGGCGGCGGTTTCTATAATGGCGCCAGTTTTTTGGGGATTTTCTTATGCGACTGGGCGTGTATCTCCGGGCCATGCGGCTGCCCTTCCTCACCGGCTCCCTGATGCCGGTGGCCGCCACCGCGGCCTTGGTGTATCTTAAGCAGGGCACCCTGAGCGTCCGCCACCTGCTTCTCACCGCCCTGGGAGTGGCGGCCCTGCACACCGGCGGCAACCTCATCAACGATTACTACGACTCCTTCGGCAGCGACCCCCTCAACCCCTTTGAGAGCCCCTACAGCGGTGGCAGCCGGGTGATCATCAAAGGTGAGCTCTCCGCGATGGCGGTGCGGAACCTGGCCTACGGCTTTCTGGCCCTGGGGGTGCTGTGCGGCCTGGGCCTGGTGTGGGCCGGGCGTCCCGGGGTGGCCCTGGTGGGCCTGGCGGGCCTCCTCTTTGCTTATTTGTATTCCGCCGCGCCGGTGCAGCTCATGAGCCTGGGGCTGGGGGAGCTCACCATTTTTTTGGCCTTCGGGCCCATCCTCACCCTAGGCACCTACTACGTCCTCACCGGCACTTTTGCCGGGGTGGGCCTGGCGGTGGGGCTGCCCTTGGCCTTCCTCATCACCGCCATCCTCTGGATCAACGAATTCCCGGACCTGGAAGCGGATGTGGCCGCGGGCAAGCGCCACCTCATGAGCCGCCTGGGTCTGAGGCTTTCCCGCTGGGTCTATGTGGCCCTCATGCTGGCCCCCTTTGCCAGCCTCTTTCTCCTGATGGAAGCCTTCCGGCTGCCGCCGCATCTGTTGGCCTGCCTGGTGGCGCTGCCTTTGGCACTTAAGGCCAGCCGCCTGGCTTTTGCGCTTGACCCCACGCAGGAGGAATTCATCGGTCTCCAGGCCCTCACCATCCAGACGCACTTCACCTTCGGCCTCGCCCAGACCCTGGCGCTCTTCTACGCCGCCTGGCGGGGGTGAGCTAACCATGCCTTCCCGCTCCTTGTAGATACCTTTTGGAGAAAAGGCCTTGTCAGAACTTGCTATTTCTTTGATTGCTTTTGTTTTAATCGTCGGTGGCATGATATGCGGTATGGTAATCCGCTCCTTTCTTCCCGAACATCATCTCAGCGAGGAGTCGAAAGATGCCGTGAAACTGGGAGTTGGCACGATTGCTACCATGGCTGCCCTGGTTCTGGGATTGCTGATCGCCTCGGCCAAGAGTACTTTTGATGCCATGAATAATGGAATCAGGGAGTTGAGCTCCCGGGTCATCCTCCTCGACCGGGTGATGGCCCATTATGGACCGGAGATGAAGGAGGCCCGGGCTTTATTGCGCCTTGGCGTGGTCTCTGCCATCCAGCGGAGATGGCCGGAGGACCAAATAGCCCCGGAAACCGGCAAGGCATCTGAAGAATGGGTGGGGGTGGAAATTATCCAGGACAAACTGCGCCAACTGTGCCCCCAAACGGAGGCCCACCGCCTGCTCCTGGAGCGGGCTTGGCAGGTGAGCGGGGAGATCGCCGAAGCACGCTGGCTCCTCGTGGCGCAGGTCGGGTCGAGATCCATCCCGATGCCGTTTTTGGGGATACTGATCGGCTGGCTCGCCCTTATTTTTACCAGCTTTGGTTTGTTATCCCCCCGCAACCTTACAGTCATCACCATTCTTTTCGTGTGCGCCGTGTCAACTGCGGGAGCCCTGTTTCTGATCCTGGAAATGGATGCTCCCTATGAGGGGCTGCTGAAGATTTCCAGCGCTCCTCTTCACACCGCCCTTACATATCTCAGTCGCTAGCAGGTGAGAGAAGGATGCAGACCATGCTTTCCCCCATCCTGGTGGAAGTGACCCGGGGTCCCCTGGTGGAAAGTCGTCACCGGGGCCAGATCGCCGTGGTGGCGGCTGACGGCCGTCTTGTCCGGGCTTTGGGCGATCCGGAGGTGATGCTGTGCCTCCGTTCCCTGGCCAAACCCTTCCAGGCCCTGCCGGTGATCACCACAGGCGCCGCCGCGGCCTTCGGTTTCGGCCCCGAGGAACTGGCCCTGTTCAGCGGGTCGCTGTCCGGCCAGGATTTTCATGTGGCCCTCGTGCAGCGGGTGCTGATGCGCCTTCAGCTGGGCCCCGAGGCCCTTCAGTGCGGTGCCATGGCGCCCCTGCACCGGCCCTCGGCCCAGGCTCTTAACCAGAAGGGGGAGAAAGCCACCGCCCTGCACCACACCTGCGCCGGCAAACACGCCATGATGCTGGCCCTCTGCCGCCACCACGGCTGGCCGGTGGAGGGCTACTTTGAGGCGGAGCATCCGGTGCAGCGGCTCATGCACCAGACCGTGGCCCAGGCCGCGGGCCTCAGCCCCCAAGAGGTGCCCCTGGCGGTGGATGGCTGTGGCGTACCCACCTTCTACCTCCCCCTCAAGAACGCGGCCCTGGCCTTCGCCCGGCTGGCCGCGGCGCCGGCAGGGACGCCGGAGGCCCTCATCCGGGAAGCGGCTCTGGCCCACCCTCGCCTCATTGCCGGGGAGGGCCGCCTGGAGACCATCCTCATGGAGCAGCTCCCGGGGCGGGTCTTTGCCAAGACCGGGGCCGAAGGGAGCTTTGCCCTGGCCCTGGTGCGGGAGGGTGTGGGGGTGGTGCTCAAGATCGAGGATGGCGCCGCCCGGGCCCTCAACCCTGCCATACTGGCGGCCGCCGACCAACTGGGACTTTTGGCTGAGGCCGACCGCCAGGCCCTGGCCGCGTACAGAATGCCGGTGGTGCGGGACCACCTGAAACGGGAGGTGGGGGGGCTCAAGGCGGTGTTTACCTTGCCCTGAGGGCAGGACAGGGCGGGGCCCTGAGGACCGGGCAGGGATTCCCCTTCGGTGATCCGGGCCTTTGAATCCCATCGCCGGCATGGTATAGTTCACAAATTAAAGCCACTTTGCGGAGATGGGGCGGAGGCAAGGCGGGGGAAAGGTGGGAAAGGTTCATTGCTCCACCCCTTTGCTTAACATGCAGGGCACCGGTATCCCCTGGACATGAGGCTTTCGGCATATGAAGAACCTGTGGGCACCCTGGCGCATTGAATACATCCTGGGACAGGACAAGCCCCCCGGGTGTATCTTCTGCCCCTGGCCGGAGGAAAACCTGGCCGAGCGCCTGGTGCTCTTCAGCGGCCGGCTCACCCGGGTGATGATGAACAAGTTTCCCTATAACAACGGGCACCTCCTCATCTCCCCCTTGCGGCACGTGCCTTACCTGGAGGACCTCACCCCGGAGGAGCTTCTGGACCTGCAGTTCAAGCTCCGGCATGCCATGCGTATCCTGAGGGAGACCATGCGGCCGGACGGCTTCAACATCGGCCTCAATGTGGGCACCGTGGCCGGCGCCGGGGTGGAGAGCCACCTCCATTGGCACCTGGTCCCCCGCTGGCTGGGGGACACCAACTACATCCCGGTCTTCGCCGAAGTCCGGGTGATCCCGGAACATTTCCGCCAGACCTATGAACGCCTGGCCCCCCATTTCCAGGCCCTGACCGATGAGGATGTCCCATGCGCTACGTCAAGCTGATCTTCGCCCTCCTGGTGGTTCTCCTGGCCATCGTCTTCATCGTCCAGAACCGGGTGGTCCTGGAGCACTCCTTCCAGCTGCGCTTCGATATCATGGTCTTGAAGGTGCAGACGGAGCTCATCCCGCTGTGGGTGCTGCTCCTTTTCGGGTATTTCCTGGGGGCGGTGACCGCCTTTCTCTATTTTGTGGTGCACCACATCCGGCAGCGCCAGACCATCCGCCATCTACGGCAGAACCTGGAGGTCCTGAACCAGGAGCTGAAGCGGGCCGGGGTCTCCCCGGAGGGACAGGGCTCGGCGGAGGCCACAACCACCTCCCACAACTAATCTCTGGGAGCAGGCCCAAGCAATTTCCCGGCCCCGGCCCTCGGGGGTGGCTTGCACCCCAGGCAAGTCCCGGCTCTTGGCTCTCGCCCGGTCATCTGAGGCCGTCCTGGCAGTATGAGTGAACCTCTTCCCGAACGCCTCACCCCCATGCTCCGGCAGTATCTGGAGCTGAAATCCCGCTACCCGGATGCCCTCCTCCTCTTTCAGATGGGGGATTTCTTTGAGCTCTTCTTCGAGGATGCCGAGAAGGCCGCGGGGGCCCTGAACATCGCCCTCACCAGCCGCAGCCGGGCCGGCGAGGAGCGCATTCCCATGGCGGGTTTCCCCCTGCACGCCGCCGATGCCTATATCCACCGCCTCCTGGAGCAGGGTTACACCGTGGTGGTCTGCGAGCAGACCGAGGACCCCGCCCTGGCCAAAGGGCTGGTGCGCCGGGAAGTGACCCGCATCCTCACCCGGGGCACGGTGGTGGATCCCGCCGCCCTGGACGCCCGCCGGGACAATTATCTCGCCGCAGTGGCGGTCATGCGGCAGCGCTGGGGGCTGGCCTATCTCTCCCTCTCCACCGGGGAGTTTCGGCTGACGGAAGGGGAGGGGGCCGAGGTCCTGGCCGATGAGGTGGCGCGCCTTAAGCCCGCGGAGATTCTCCTCCCGGAGGATAAAGGCGAGGCGCTTCTGGCCGCGGCGTTCCAGCCCCTAGCCAGCCCGCCGGCGCTCCGCCGCCTGCCGGCCTTTGTCTTTGATGAGGCCAGCACCCGTAAGGAGCTCAGCCACACCTTGGGCACCCTGTTTCTGGACGGCTTCGGGCTGGAGCCCTACCCCCTGGGGGTTGTGGCGGCCGGCGCCATCCTGCGCTACCTCAAGGACTCCCTGCACCTTTCTCTCCCGCACCTGGACCGCATCATCCCCTACTCCCGGGGGGATTTCCTGGAGCTGGACGAGGCCACCCTGCGCCATCTGGAGGTCTTTGACAACTGGCGCACCGGCGGCCGTCAGGGCTCGCTATGGGAGGCCCTAGACGCCACCGTCACCGCCATGGGCTCCCGGCAGCTGGCCCGCTGGCTGAGGCACCCCTTAAAGGACCCGGAGGCCATCGAGGCCCGGCTGGCGGCGGTGGAGTTCTTCGTCACCCAGGCGCTGCTGCGGCAGCAGTGGCGGGAGGGCCTCAAGGGCCTGCCGGACCTGGAGCGCCTCACCGCCCGCCTGGGGCTGGGGCAGGCCACCCCCCGGGAGGTGGCCCAGGTACGCCAGGTGTTGGGGCGCCTGCCGGAATTCAAGGCCCTCCTGTCCCAGCCGTCGCCCCCGTTGGTGGCCCAGGCGGTGGCAGAGCTGGAAGACCTGGCGGACCTCCATGCCCTCCTCTGCCGGGCCCTGGTGGACGAGCCCCCGGCCACCCTGGCCGCGGGCGGCGTCATCCGGGCAGGTTACGACGCCGAGCTGGATGAGCTCCTGGAGCTGGCCCGGGGCGGCAAGGAGTGGATGGCCCGCCTGGAGGAGGAGGAGCGCCGGCGCACCGGCATCGCCTCCCTCAAGGTGCGGTACAACAAGGTCTTCGGCTACTATATTGAGGTCTCCCGGCCCAACCTCTCCCTGGTGCCCCCCGATTACATCCGCAAGCAGACCCTGGTGAACGCCGAACGCTTCATCACCGCCGAGCTCAAGGAATACGAGGCCCGGGTGTTGGGGGCCGAGGAGGGCCGCCTCAAGCGGGAGCAGGAGCTCTTCCAGGAGCTGCGCCGCCTCCTGGGAGAGGAGGCCCCGCGGCTGAGGAAAGTGGCCCGGGCCCTGGCCCGCCTGGACGCCTGGGCCGCTTTGGCGGAAGTGGCGGCGGTGCGGCGCTATTGCCGGCCTCGCATCGTGCCCGACTCCTGCCTCTTCATCCGCCAGGGCCGCCACCCGGTCATTGAGCGCCTGCTTCCCCCTGGCACCTTTGTGCCCAACGACCTGGAGCTGGACGAAAACCGCCGCCTCCTCATCGTCACCGGCCCCAACATGAGCGGCAAATCCACCATCCTGCGCCAGGCGGCCCTGACCGTGCTCCTGGCCCAGATGGGCTCCTTTGTGCCTGCGGCCGAGGCGGTGGTGGGCCTCACCGACCGCATCTTCACCCGGGTGGGCGCGGTGGACGACATCGGCCGGGGGCAAAGCACCTTCCTGGTGGAGATGCACGAAACCGCCCGCATCCTGCACCAAGCCACCCCCCAAAGCCTGGTGATCCTGGACGAAATCGGCCGGGGCACCAGCACCTTTGACGGCCTCTCCCTGGCCTGGGCGGTGGCGGAGTTCCTCCACGACCTGGAGGGCGTGGGGGTGCGCACCCTCTTTGCCACCCATTACCAGGAGCTCACCCAGCTCAGCCGGGTGCGCCCTCGGGTGCACAACGTCCAGGTGCTGGTCCAGGAGGAGGGGGGCGAGATCGTCTTTCTGCACCGGCTGGCCCCCGGGGCTGCTTCCCAAAGTTACGGCATCCAGGTGGCCAGGCTGGCCGGGGTGCCGGCCCCGGTCATTGAGCGGGCCAAGGAAGTTCTGGAGAACCTGGAGGCAGGGAGCCTCGACCCCTTAGGCCTCCCCAAGCTGGCCCGGCCTCGGCGCCGGGGGCTGCCGGAGGGGCTCCAGCCTGACCTCTTCAGCCTGCCCGCCGGGGCCTCCCGGGAGGAGTGAAGAAGGGCTGGGGCGTTTCAGCTTGGCGGGGGAAATTGGCTTATCCCCGAGGCAGGCCGGGAGTGTGGCCCTGATGAACTCAGCCTTAGGAAAAAGAGCGTGGGGCGTTCATTCCGTTGCCCTAGCGACTTCCTAACTTAGGGGTCCGCCAAGCCTGCTTGCGGCTCCAGGGGGCAGAAAGAGGGGAAGGCAGGGCCGCGGCCTCTTGCCGTCCAGGCGGCAACGTGCTAAAATGGCAAAAAATTCGTTCGGTTAGCCGGCTTCTGCCCCTCAGGGGGGACACGAAATTTTCCTCTTGACAAGGGCGGCGGATTTACCAAAAATTAATATAGCTGAGCGGGAATAACTCAGTGGTAGAGTGCAACCTTGCCAAGGTTGAAGTCGCGGGTTCGAATCCCGTTTCCCGCTCCATTTTTTTTGAGGCGGCATAGCCAAGTGGTAAGGCAACGGTCTGCAAAACCGTTATACACCGGTTCGAATCCGGTTGCCGCCTCCAATGATTTCAGCTAGTTAGCCTCCACTCGCCCTCCCTGGATCATCCCCCGGTAAATGCATAAGCGAATAACCTTCCCGGGGCTTTCCCACCAAGGCCTTCAGCTCGTCTTTGTCCACGGTATTGTAGCGTTTGAACACGCTCATGGTCTTATGCCCGGTGGCCGCCATGATCCGGAAGTAGTCATGCCCTTCCCGCCGGCAGGTGCTTCCTCGGGATAAGCCACTGAAAGGCAACCCTGCTCATGGAAAGCGACTCTTGATTTTTGGGGAAGTGGCGGCTTTCTCAAATGGCGTTTTGATTTTTTTACCTTTCCCCAACTGGGAAAGTTGGCTCTCTCCTCTTTCGTCCTGCCTTTCAGGGGGAGTCAGGCCGAAGCTCGCCGGTGCCTGCCTTGACCGGCGGGGCGATTCCTGATAGCTTTGCGCCATGCAGCCCGAAGTGGTGTGCGTAGGCGCAGTGAACCTGGACCTGCTTTTTCAAGCCCAGGACCTGCGGCCATTTCAGGCGGTCTGGCCGGACCTGCGTCCTGGAGCCGAGCTGGCCCTGGATGAGGGCGACGAGGCGCTGCTTCAGGCCCTCCTGGAGCAGTATGCCCACTGGCTGGGGTATGCCAGTGGCGGCCAGGCGGCCAACACCGCCTATGCCCTGGCCCGGCTGGGGGTGGCCGCGGCCCTGGTGGGCCGGGTGGGGGAGGATGAGGCGGGGGAGTTCCTGTTAGCGGGCCTGGCCGGCGTGGATGTCAGCCGGGTCACCTGGGAGGGGAGGAGCGGCCGGGCTTACATCTTAGTGGACCGGCAAGGCGAGCGCACGATTTTTGTGGCCCCCCACACCAATGACGAACTGTGTGACGCCGATGTGCCCCTTGAGGACCTGGCTCAGGCACCCTGGGTGCATTTCACCTCCTTTGTGGGGGAGGGGCCCCTTCAGGTGCAGACGGCGGTGGCGGCCCGGCTGAAAGAGCTGGCCGAAGCGAGTAGGGGAGGGCAGGGGAGAGAAAGGGGCGCCGGATATGGGCCCCGCCTGAGCCTGGATCCGGGGGAGCTTTATGCCCGCCGAGGCCGGCAGGCGCTGGCCGGTTTGCTGGCCGCGACGGAGACCCTGTTTGTCACCGAGACGGAGTGGCAGCTTTTGGGCGGGGACCCCTGGGAGCGGCCCGCCTGGGCGCCGCCGGTGGTCCTCGTGAAACGGGGGGCTGCCGGGGCGCGGCTCCTGACCGCGGCGGGGCTCCATGACTTTCCGGCCCCCCGGGTGGGCGCGGTGGACACCGTGGGCGCCGGGGATGTCTTTGCGGCAGGATACTTGGCCGGGCGACTCAAAGGCCTCAGCCTCCCCCAAGCGGTGCGGCTGGCGGTGGTGGCGGCGGCGGCCAGTGTTTCCGGCCGGGGCCGGGAAGCCTACCCGGACGCCGCCTTTCTCGAGCGACAACTCCAGCTTCTCTTGGACACATGATGCGCTTCGGCTGGTTAACCAGCGGTCGGGATCAAGCGGCCCTGGACCTGTTTCAGGCGGCTGCAGAGGAGATGGCCCGGGGCTTCATCCCCGGGGAGATCGCTTATGTCTTTATGGACCGGGACCCCGGAGAGAGCCCGGCGGCGGACCGGCTCATGGCAGCGGTAAAGGCCCGGGGCCTGCCGTTAGTGACCCTGTCTTCCCGGGAACTCCGGGAGGCGCTCCGGCGGCGGTTGCCCGAGGCCGAGGCCCGGCGCCAGGCCTTTGATGCCCGGGTGATGGAGCTAGTGCAGGGGTTTCAGGCTGAGGTGGTGGTGCTGGCCGGCTATATGCTCATCGTGAGCCCCCTTCTGTGCCGCACCTTCCTCTGCCTCAATCTGCACCCGGCCCTGCCCGGCGGCCCCGTCGGCACCTGGCAGGAGGTGATGTGGCAGATCATCGCTCAGCGCCTCCCGGAGGCCGGAGCCATGATGCACCTGGCCACCCCGGAACTGGATAAAGGCCCGCCGGTGACCTTCTGCCGCTTCTCCACCCGCCTGGGCCGCCTGCCTGGGCTGTGGGCCGCCTTGGAGGAGCAGCTCCGCCACGAGCCTCTGGCAGCCATCCGGGCCCGGGAAGGGGAAAGCCAGCCTCTGTTTCAGGCGCTTCGGGCCGAGGAACTGCGGCGGGAGTTCCCCCTTATCCTCCTCACCCTGAAGAGCCTGGCGGAGGGCCGCATCCACCTGACCCGGGAGGGCGCGGTGGTGGACGGGGTCTTGCGGCCCCAGGGGCTGGACCTCACCCCGGGGGTGCAGGAGATGCTGGCCCGGGAGGGCAGGGCCTGAGGCCTGGCCCGTTGACATTCCCCTGAGGAGATGACATGCATCCGGTGCAGGTGGTAACCGACTGCGAGGGCCCCTTGGCCTTGAACGACAATGCCTTTGAACTCTGCCGGGATTTCCTCGGACCCGAGGGCGAGCGCTTCTTCCGCCAGGTGAGCCGCTATGACGATTTCCTGGGCGGCGTCCTAAAAAAACCGGGCTACCGCAACGGCGACACCTTAAAACTCATCCTGCCCTTCCTTCTGGCCCGGGGCCTGACCCAGGAGAAGCTGGAGGACTACTGCCGCCAGACCATGAAGCTGGTGCCCGGGGCCAAATCCTGCTACCGCTTTCTGCACTCCCAGAATCTGCCGCTTTTTGAGATCAGCACCAGCTACCGGCCCTTTGCCGAGGCGGTGGGCCGCAAACTGGGCTTTGCCCCGGAACGCATCTTCGCCACCGAGGTGGACCTGAACCGCTACCAGATCTCAGAAGGGGAGGCGGCGAGGCTGGAGAAGCTTATGGCGGAGATCGCGCACACCGACGACATCGAGCTTCCCCCTGAGGCCCGCTCCGAAGAGGACCTGTCCCCCGCCACCCGGGCCGTCATCCGCCGCCTGGACGAGATCTTTTTCGAGGAAATCCCGGCCCTGGCCATCGGCCGGCTTTACCAGGACGTGCAGCCGGTGGGGGGCGAGGAGAAGGCCGAGGCCCTGCGCCGCAGTCTGGCCGTTACAGGGCTGAAGATGGAAAACGTCATCTACGTGGGGGACAGCATCACCGACGTGGAGGCCTTCCGGGCCGTCAAGGCCGGGGGCGGGGTGAGCATTTCCTTCAACGGCAACCACTACGCCGTGGCGGCGGCGGAATTCGTGGTGGTGGCGGACAGCGCCTGGCCCATCGCCCTCCTCACCGCCATCTTCGGCCGCTGGGGCAAGGCGGGCCTCCTGGAACTGGCAGAATCCACCCGGGCTGGCCACCAGAAGATCATCGCCCTGCCGGAGCGCATGCTGGAAGCCATCGTCACCGGCCTCCAAGGCGTCACCTTCAACTACTACCTGAGCGGCAGCAGCAAGAAAGACAAAGCCCTGGCCGAAAGCCTGGACATGAGAGCCAAACTGCGCGGCCAAGACGTGGCGGCTTTGGGATAGCACCTGAGGGGAGGGCCGGGGGAGTAGTGGCTCCCCCGCCCTCCCCTCAGGCTCCCCTCCCCACCCCCTATATGGGGTTGGGGGAGAGGGCATGGGAGAGGGGGCAGGGGTCTGCGACCCCTGGCCCCCTCTCCCATTACCTAACCGCTGACTATTGGCCGGACTTGGTCTTGGCGGCGTATTTTTCGGGTTGGGCGGCGAATTCCGCTTTGCAGGCTTCGGAGCAGAAGTAATAGGTCTGCTCCTCGAAGTCGTAGGTGAATTTGCCGTGGCCGGCCTCCAAATCGATATTGCACACCGGGTCCACGTGGCAGACGGGCTTTTCTTCCTTGGCCATCCTGCACCTCGCAAGCAAGTCTTTTCATTGAAAGTAAGGCCTGGCGCCGGGCTGTCAAGCCGGGAGGCCCGGGTCTGCTCCCGCCACTTGCCGGAAATCCGTCAGTTTTACTCCATGGATTTTCAGAGCCTCCCGCACCCGGGGGCTGAGGAGGGCTGCCAGTTCCTCCCGGCGCCGGTAGGTGGGGGTTAAGCGGGTCAGTTCCGCCTCCTCATACAGGGCCGGGTGGCCATAGATTTCGGTCACCCCGGGTTTGAGGCGAGGGATGAGGGCCAGGAGATGTTCTTCGGTCATGCGGCCGTCGTTGGTGAGGCCGAAGAGGTGGTCGTTGTATTTCAGGCCGGCGGCCAAAAGCAGCCGCTCAGCCCGGCGGCTGAGCCAGCGGAAGATCAGGCCCTGGGCCAGCTTGGGGAGAGGGCCATCCGGGGCCAGGGCCAGGGTGGTGAGCACCTCCTCCCGGGCCAGGCGCAGGGCCGGGATGCCGTACTCCCGGGCCAGCCCGATCACCAGGGGGAGCAGCCGGGGGTGGAGGTGCAGGTTGAGGTGGCCATTGAGGAACCACACTGTGAGCCCGGCCCGGAGCACGGCCTCGATCTGGGCGGCAAGCTCGGCCCGGATCTGGGGCAGCAGGCCCGGCCGGAAAAAGTAGCGCCAGCCGGTGGCCACGGGGTTGACGGGGAAATGGCCCCCCTGATCCACCAGATCCGGGATGAGACGGGGCGGCAGCACGGCCCGGCCCTGAATGAGGGTGAGGTGCACCCCCAGGCAGAGCTCGGGAAGCTCCCGGGCCAGGGCCAGGGCGTGGCCCGCGGCCGGGGCCCCGGGCATCAGGCTGGCTGAGGTGAGCACCCCCTGCCGGTGGGCCAGGGCCACGGCGGCATTCAGGGCCGGGGAGAGGCCGAAGTCATCGGCGGTAAAAATAATTAGTCTCAAGTCCAAATTTAGTCCAAAGTCCAAGGTCCAAGGTCCAAAGTCAAAAGTTTAAAAATTTAGTTCAAAGTTCAAGGTTCAAAGTTCAAAGTCAAAAAATTGCATATAGAAGATAATTTTGTTGAGGTGTTTGATAATCTGTAATATCAGTTATATTTTTATATTTTTGACTATGATAATTAGTTCCTTTTGGTATATTAACTATTAAACTTAAAAATTGGAAAATGGACTTTGGGCTATAAACTATAAACATTGAATTATAAACTTTGAACTATAAACCATGAACCATGAACTATGGACCTTGGACCTTGGACCTTGGACTTTGGGCTATTGACTTTGGACTTTGGACTATTGCTTAAGCCACGAGCGGCTCTCCCATAGGGTCGCCAGAGAGCGGAAAGTGGCTTGGCTGAAGAGCCGCCCCAGCCCTTCCCGAAACCGGGCCTGCCGAAGAGCCGCCCAGCCTTCTGCCAGGGAGACGGCGGCCGTCTGGCAGGCGCTGGCGTCCAGGTAGCACTCGCTCACGCATCCCGGACAGGCCTGCTGGCGGGGCGAAGCGACGGGAAAGTCCTCCAATACCCCCAGGCGCTCCCCCAGGAGGTGGCACGGGTAAAGAGTCAGCTCCCAGTCGAGATAGAAATACTTGTCCCCGGCCAGACACGGAAGTTTAGGTGGATTGCCCCTCAGGCCGCGGCAGAGCTCCTCCAGGACCCAGCGGGTGTTGAGCAGGGGCAGCGGACTTTTGGCCTTCAGGGCCAGCAGGGTCTGGAAGAGGGTTTGCAATTCCTCCAGCGAAAACTGGACCAGCGGGTCCGGCGCATAGCCCAGATAGGAAGACTCCAGCCGGGTGAGGGGATACGAAAACGTGACGGCCACAAAACCCAGGTGACGCAGGCAGCCCATCAGTCTTTGGAGGTTCCCCGTCAGCCGGGAGAGGGTCACTGAGGCGGTGGGCCTGAGCCCCTCCCGAGCGGCCAGCGGTACCAACTCCCGGAGGTGCCGGCTCAGGCCCGGCACCCCCCGATGCCGGTCGTGCACCTCGGGCTCAGCGGCGTCCAGAGAAATGAGAAGACGACCCAGGCCCGCCTGCTTGAGGCGATGGAGCAGGACAGGGCTGAGAAGCGTCCCGTTGGTCACCAATAGGGTGTAAAACCCCAGGCGCCGGGCCTCATCCACCAGCTCCAGGAGAGCCGGATAGAGCAGGGGCTCGCCGCCGGTGAGGCTGAGGTAGCGGATGCCCCCGGCCTGGAGGCGTGCCAGCCCCGGTACGAGGCGGGCCGGATCGGCAAAGACCCGGTCTTCCGCGGGCACGGAGGGAAAGCGGCAGAAACGGCAACGGGCGTTGCAGGCATTGGTGAGGGCGATCTGACAGAGACCGGGGCCGCCTGTCGCCAGCAGCCGGAGAAAGTCACGCAGGTTCATGCCGGCAAGCGGCCGCCTCACC
Organism: Desulfobaccales bacterium; assembly: GCA_037481655.1. Classification (NCBI taxonomy): domain Bacteria; kingdom Pseudomonadati; phylum Thermodesulfobacteriota; class Desulfobaccia; order Desulfobaccales; species Desulfobaccales bacterium. The sequence continues at coordinate 42,635 of JBBFLF010000011.1, forward strand.
CTGACGCCGCTTGAAATAGAAGGAGAGAAATTGTCGCCCCTCCTTGAGCAGCCGGCGGCGCTCCGCCGGATCCCTGACCATGGTGGCCAGGGCCCGGGCCATGTAGCGGGGCCGGAAGTAGAAGCGGCGATAAAAGGTGTTCACCGCCTGGAAGATCTCCGCCGCCGCCAGACCGGGGTAATCCACGGCGCACTGCTGATAGCCGGTGCCGCCGTCCACCAGGGCCTCGCCCTTGAGGTAGCCGTGCTCCCGGCACCAGTCGTAAAATTCCGTCCCGGGGTAGGGGGTGGCCAGGGACACCTGGATGGTATCCGGGTCCAGCTCGCAGGCGAAGCGCATGGAGGCCTCCAGGGTCTCCCGGGTCTCCCCGGGCAGGCCCACCATGAAGGTGCCGTGCACCTGGATCCCCAGCTCCCGGCACCAGCGCACCAGGCGGCGGCCCAGCTCGAGGGTGGCCCCTTTTTTGATATTCTTCAGAACTTGCTCATCCCCGCTCTCAAAGCCCACCACCAAAAGCCTCAGGCCACCCTCCCGCATGGCCTTCAGGGTCTCATAATCCGTGTTCACCCGGCCGGTGGTGGACCAAATGAAGTTCAGGGGCCGGAAGGCCCGTCCCAGCTCCCGGGCCCGGTGGGCGTCGGCGGTAAAGGTGTCGTCGTCGAAGAAGATCTCCGCCGCCTCCGGGAAGAGCTCCAGGGCCCGGCGCACCTCCGCCACCACATTGGCCACGCTGCGGACCCGGTAGCGGCGGCCGGTGAAGGTCTGGGGCCACAGGCAGTAAACGCAACGGTGCGGACAGCCCCGGCCGGTGTAAATGGAGATGTACGGGTGCTTGAGATAAGGGATGTGGTAGCGCCGGAAGTCCAGGTCCCGCTTGTAGATCTCGGTGACAAAGGGCAGGGCGTCCAGGTCCTCGATGAAAGGCCGGTCGGGGTTATGCACAATGCGGCCGTTCTCCCGATAGCTTAAGCCCAAGATTTCCCGGAAGGGCCGGCCCTGGGCCACCTCCAGGATGGTGTAGTCGAATTCCCGCCGGGCCACAAAATCCAGCTGCGGTCCCGCCTCCAGGGACTCCTGGGCCAAGATGCTGACGTGCGGGCCCACCATGCCCACCGTGAGGCGGGAATTGGCCTCCTTCAGGCGGGCCGCGGTCCTCAGGTCATAGTGGAAGGAGGGGCTGGTGGTGAAAAGCACCGCCAACTCAAAGTCCGAAGCCAGGGCCGCCACCTGGTCCACCGTCAGATTTTCCGGCGGCGCGTCCACCACCCGGCTGTTCGGAATAAGGCCGGCAGGGTAACAGAGCCAGGTGGGATACCAGAAAGAGACCACCTCCCGGGTGGCCTGGTAGCGGGAGCCGGCCCCGCCGTCGAAATCCTGGAAGGACGGCGGGTTGAGAAGCAGTGTGCGCAGCATACAGGTGCCTTGAGATAAGATGGTCACGGGTCAGAGGAGCCTAAAGCCCCCGGATGAGACCTAAGTGACAATCGGGATCCCGGGTGACCGTGCTTTCCTTCCATCCCACGCCGTTCACGGTTAAGAGGCGGGCGGCTTGGGACAGGAAAGGCAGAGTCGGTGGCTCCGGGCTTTTCGTCCCGAGAGCAATGTTTACGGGTTTTTATTGTAGCACGGATTGACGGGTGGGACACCCTTCAAGGCCGATTTGCGGACCGTTAGGATACCGAAGAGTATTTAGACCACGGTGGCCCTGAAGGCTGACCCCGTCAGTAGGCTTCCTTGCAGGTGAACCAGGTGAGGATGGTGAGGCCGATGATCTTCAGGTCAAACCAAAGGGACCAGTTCCTCAGGTAATCCAGATCGTATTGCACCCGTTTCTCCATTTTGTCCAGGGTCTGGGTCTCCCCCCGCCAGCCGTTGACCTGGGCCCAGCCGGTGATGCCCGGGCGCACCTTGTGGCGCAGCATGTAGCGGGGGATGAGCTGCCGGTAGTATTCATTGTGGGCCACCGCATGGGGCCGGGGGCCAACGATGGACATGGTGCCCTGGAGCACATTGATGAACTGCGGCAGTTCATCCAGGCTGGTGCGCCTCAGGAACCGGCCGAAAGGCGTCACCCGGGGATCGTCAGGCCGGGCCTGAGGCACTTCCGGGCCGTCCTCGCACACCGTCATGGTGCGGAACTTATAAACCAGAATCTCCTCCCCGTGGAGGCCATAACGGCGTTGCCTAAAGAGCACCGGCCCCGGGGAGGTGAGCTTGACCCCCAGGGCAATCACCAGGAGGAGGGGAAGGGTGCACAATAGAATCACACTGGCCAGAATGAGATCCTCCACCCGCTTCAGCCAGCTGTTGATGCCATAAAAAGGCGTCTCCCACAGAGAGATAAGGGGGATGCCGTTCAAGTCCGTGAGGCCGGCCTGGAGCAGGGAGAAGACAAAGACATCCGGCGCCAGATAGACCGAGGCGGTAGTGTGCCCCAGGCGCTCCACGATCTGGCGCAGGCGTTCCTCCGCCCGGAAGGGCAGGGCCAGATAGACCATGTCCACCTTATGGTCCTGGACATAATCCACCATGTCATCCAGGTTGCCCAGGATCGGGACTTTCACTGCCCCCCCCGCCAGCACCACCTCCGGCTCCCGAGGGGCATCGTCGAAGAAGCCCAGGATGGCAATGCCGATGGCCCGGATCTGGAGGATGTTCTCCGCCAGCATCTTCCCCAGCTCCCCGGCGCCGCCGATGACCAGAGTGCGGGAGTTGTGGCCCCGGGCCCTTAGCCAGCCGGTGACCTGATAGACGAGGGCCCTCAGCAGCACCAGGACCGGGGGGGTAACCACCAACCAGGTGAGGAGGAGGCGCCGGGAATAGATCTCCGAGCGCTTGGTGACAAAACCGAGGATGGTGAGGGCGGCAAAGACGGCGAGCCAAGCCAGGACAATGCGGGTGGCCAACCGGCCCAGCCGGGATCCCCGCCAGATCTGGTAAAGATTGGCCAGAGTGAAGACCACAAGCAGCATCGCGCAGGCCACCCCGGCCAAAATGAGATAGTCGGTCTCAAATTCCACCCCATACAGCCACTTAAACAGGAACAACAGCGCGATAATGGCGGCGCAGTCCAGCAACTGCTGCAGGCGCAGAAACAGGCGGCTGTATTGATCAAAGAATTCCCGACTTTTAGGCCGCATCATATACTTATTAAGTCCCTTTCCCGGATAAAACGATTTTTATAGTTTTAAAAATAATCAAAATATCTAATAGTAACCCCATGTTTTTTATGTAATACAAGTCGTATTGCAATTTTTCGTTAGTTTCCTCAATGGAAGATGTATAATTATGCATCACCTGTGCCCAGCCAGTGAGGCCGGGTTTGACCAGGAAACGAAAACTGTAAAAAGGGATTTTTTCCCTCAAGCCGATGCAGATTTGGGTGTCCGGAGGATCATTCAGGCGGCGGCCCGGGCGGTAATCAGGGACAAGATGTTGATATTCCTGACAAAATATTTGACGCTCGGGCCGCGGCCCGATAAAACTCATATCGCCTTTAATGATATTGATGAGCTGGGGTAACTCATCTAGACGGAGTTTGCGGAGGATTCGGCCGACTCGGGTGATGCGCGGATCGTCAGCGGTGGAAAATTGTGGGCCGTTTTCTTCAGCATTTTCCACCATCGTTCTAAATTTAATGATTTTGAAGGGACGCTTGTTTTTCCCCAATCTTTCCTGCAGATAAAAAACCTTCCCTTTGCTATTTATTTTAATGGCCAGAGCGATAAATAAAAACAAGGGCAAAAGGGCCAGGAGACAAAAAGCGGCAACAAATGGTTCGAGAATGCTTTTGAAGCGTACATAATAATGTTTGTTAAAATTTAAATTCCATTGATAAAACCAATAACTGGAGATATGGGAGTTGGGCACCTTTCCAGTGATAGCTTCAAAAATGCTGGGCATGTCCAGGAGGGTCACCTTTTGCCAGCAAGCCTGGACCAACCGGTTCACGAGGGGCGGCTGCTTGTCATGAGTAATGGCCACCACCACCAAGGAGACCTGCTCTTTATCAATGATGGAGTTCAAGTCGGCGGAGGTGCCTAAGACCGGCAGGCCGCCCACTTCGGCCCCCACTTTGGCCGGATCATCGTCGATATACCCCACGGGCCACAGGCCGCAGCGGGGGTGTTCCCGGATAATCTCCAGGAGGCGGCGGCCGGCCCCCCCAGCCCCGACGATGAGGGTGCGCTTGAAGAATTTGGGGGTGAACAGCAGCGCGGAGAAAAGATAGCGCCAGGCGAGGATCAATACCAGGAAGGTGGCGGCCTGCACCAGGAAGAGTTTGTGGCTGAAAGGGGTCATTCGCAGAAGGTGGCTGGCCAAGAAGGCCACCATTGACCCTACGATAACGGCCAGGCCGATTTTCAAAAAATTGGTGATCTCGCAGTAATCCTGCTGATAGTCATAGGCATCGGCAATATATAGAGTCGAAAAAATGATGATGCCGTTGGCCAAAGATCTGAGGTCCATAACCGCACAACCAGAAGGGCAAAATCCGAGGAATACTTGATCTGCCCATGCACAGAGTAGCAGAGAGGCGACAAAGGAGAGAAAATCGCCGAAGAACAGGGCGATTTTCCATTTTATTAGGGGGATACCAAAAAAGGAGGCCATGATTTCCCAACAAACTGCAATCACTTAATATGAAGAATTTCCTTAACTTTATCCTTCACCATCTCGTCAGTAATATCAAGCATGCATTTCTGATAAGTGAGATTTATACAATGAGGTCTGATACCACGATGACTATAAGTGCAAGGAGAGCACGGTTGCTCTATATATAAGTAATGGTTGCCAGGCCCGAAAGGACCATAACGCCCAGGGGTTTCCGGACCGAAGAGACCGAGGGTCGGAACGCGCAACGCAGCTCCTAAATGCATCGGGCCAGTGTCGTTGGCCACCATCAGCTTGGCTTCATCCAATAAAGCAACATAATCAGCAAAGGAAAGCTCATCCATTAAAGAAAATATGGGAGCTCCATCGGCATGTGAAAGGATAAAATTAATAATATCTTTTTCCGAGTTGGTGCCGGATAAAAAGACGACGTAGTCATTTTGGGCAAGAAATTGGGCCAAAGTGAGGAAGCGTTCCTTCGGCCAGGCCCGGCATCGACCGGAAGGGCCGCACCCAGGGTGGAGCACCACATACGGCCGGCCTTCGAGGCCCTTTGCCTGGAGCCACCGCTGGATGTTATGGCGATTTTCCGGGCGAAGGCGCGGGGCCACCAGCCTGTGCGGCGGCGGAGGCAGGGGCAGAATCGATTGGGCCAGGCCATAAAAATCGTGGAGGATATGATGCTGGGGGGAGAGACGCCAGGCATTGGTCAACAGCAGCCGGCGCGCCCCTAGATAGTAAAAGCCGCCGCGGACCGGAATGTTAGACAAATAAAGAATGACCGGGGTGAAATAAAAATGTGGTTCAAAATCAATCGCAAGGTCATACTGGGATTTTCTTAAATTTTTGATTATCTTAATGAGCCTTAGAAAACCAAGTTTAGATTTCAAAATATCCTCGACAATCAAACGATCATAGAGATGAGAATTTTGCTCCAGGATCTGGGAGTTGAGCGGAGTGGCCAATACATGAATTTCGGCCTGCGGACATGCCTTTTTTATTCTGTCGATAACAGTCAATAATATGGTTGACTCTCCTAAGGCAGCTAATTTGACCAGCAATATTTTATTAAATCGATGATTGCAAGTAACATTTTGAGTTCTCCCAAACGTTTTCCCGAAAATATAGAGGAAAAAAGTGATTAAAAGGCCAAAGTAGGCATCAATTATGCGGAATAATTGCCTCTTCAAGGGTTCGTTGCGGGTTGCAACTCTTTCTTTATGTCGGTTTATCAGAGTCATAGTAGATCAAGATGACTTGAACAAATTTGAGGTGCGTAATGAAGCCGCAGGGGAAATAAAACCGAGAACACACCTCTGGGGCCGCTGAGGAGTAACCCTCACGAGAAGCCGTTCAATCTAGAGTGAAATTACAACAGTTTCGCCTGAGGTTGGCAGGTGGAGTTCACCACCGGAGCACTGCCCCCTTTTTATCATTAGCAATTTCTGTTCCCAGTCAAATTCTATGCCGGTCTCTTAACCTGAAAAGGAGGAGAGCCGGGTTCTATATGGAAACACCAGGAGAAATGTTCATAAAATGAAACATGAATGTTTCAAAAGAGGAGCAAATGGGCTCCAGGCACCGGCATGGTTCCCGGGAGTCCGGGCTGGAAGGGCGTTTCAGTAGGGCGACAAAGCCTCACCGTAACGACAAACCGGAATAAAGTTCGATATGCCGGGAGGCAATCGCGGCCCAGGAGATTTTCTCCAAATATTTCCGGGCTTCTCGTCTTAAGCGGGTAAAGCGCTCGCTTGGCTCGGAGAAGGACTCCAGGATCTGCAGCGCCTCTGCCGGATGATGGGCAAAGAGGAGGAATTTTTCAAATTCCGGAGGCATCTGAGGCCCCCGGGTGGTGATCACGAGCACTCCGTTCCCCAAGGCCGCCAGGAGGGAGCCCCGCCGTTCTGAGGCCCCGTCAGGGTAGGGAAGATAAGCGAAGGTCGCCCGGCTTAAGATTTCCGCTACTTGTTGAGGTCCGAGGGACAAGTGGAGACTCACATATGGCAGGGCCCGGATCCGGTCCAGGAATCGGGGATAATGGGGATGAGGGAAACCAAGGAGGCGGAATTTCCAAATGCTCTCCCGTTCCCACGCCATCCGGGCCAGAGCCAGGAATTCCTCAATTCCTTTGCCTGGTTTGATGATACCAAAATAGATCACTTCGGGATTTTTCTCGCCTGGGCTTGCGGTAAAGGGGATGTTACTGCCAATGGGTATGATATCTGACCGACGCCTGACCCAGGGGGTCCATCGACATAATGAGTCTCGCTCCCCCTCATTGGTAAAAATAAAATAGCTTCGAAGGGTAAAGGGGATAATGGAAAGTCGGCGAAGAATATGTGCCTGGGAGAATTCATGTAAAGTGACGACAATATTTGTCGATTGTAAAATGAGTGAAATGATTTGTGGAATAATGCTTTTCCCATAACCGATTGTCGGGTATTGAATATGGAGGATGTTCGAGTTTTGTTGGCGGAGAATGGAAATTAATGAGGGTAAAGAAGAGAGCCGCCAATCCCTGTGGTGCAGGACTGAAACGTTTACCTTTGCCTTTTTAAGAGCTGTTATCAGCTGATAGGTATAATCACCCACACCGCAATGGTCGGGTGGGTAGGAGCCGGTTAACATGACAATTTTCATTTTTCAAGAAGCTTTTGATAAAGAAGGTCATAATATTTTTGATAGAGGAGACTAGTGGCCCCGATGAAGGAGCCGATGATAAACCAGAGATGATTGAGCACAAAAGTGAATCCGGTGAGAGTCTCCAAAGAGAGCACCATCAGAAAAGAGACGAAATATCCTGAAAGGAATATTTTATCTTTTTCTAGTGTATGAGGGGGAAAGATCCTGATGATTCGGAGGAATCTCCAGCAAAGATAGAAAATAAAAAGAGAGAAGGCACCGAATCCCAGGATGCCGGTGTGAGCCAACAATTTGACAATAAGGTCGTGAGAAACGGAACTTCCCCATCCGATTCCCAGGATAGGATACTGGAGGAAATATTGAAAAGAATCAATAATGGAGCTCATTCGTTCAATTCCAGAATACGATTCCTGTTTTTGGATAACATTTGTAATAAAATATTCGAGAAAAAATGGAAAATATAGAAAAGATAGGAATAATAATATGATGGGAGTGAGTATAACTATTAAAACACGTATTTTGACTATTTCCAATAAAAATAATGTAACCAGGGAGAACATGACCAAAAGAAATAGTCCAATAAAAGAAGTGGTAGAGGCTCCCAAAATAATTACAGAAACTATAAACAGGAAACATATGGGGTCCAGCTTGGGCGAAAAGATATATTTTTGCGAGAATATTGAAAAAACTAAAAAAGGGGCGATGCTCAGCATGAATTTGGAAAAATATGAAGCCTCCAGACACACGGAGGTGATCCGCTTGAGCTCGGCTAAAGAATAGGTTTCCTCCATATAACCGGCAGCCGCAGGGTGGATGGAATTGTTGAAAATGAAGTCGGGATACGGAAGGTTGAACCAATAGAGCAACCATTGCATAAGTCCCCATAAACCGACAAAAATTCCCGAAACGATATAGACCAGAAGACTTTTTTTCAATAGTTCTTCCACAGAATTAAACACGGCAAAAAAAACTGTAAGAAAAACGCCGTGTAATAAATATAGATATAATGTAATGTGCCGGAGGGAAAGGTTCAAGGGAATCATAACAGGATACAGCAGACTCCATTCGGGACCATGGACTAAGAGCCTACCAGAAATAATGACCGGCATCGATAAAGATAATAAAACTATAAAAGCAAATAAAAATAACAGGGAAAAGGAATATCCAGTATGGCGGGGAAGGGGCAATTTTCTCATTAAAAAGCGGCCAATTTCCCGGGAGACAAACAGGGATCCCAACCACAAACTGACCTGAATGCCAGAGCCAGAAAAAGCATCTCTATAAATATTAATGACTGCAGTGGCCGAAAAAGGTAAAAAGAAAATCAAAATGTAATAAATGCTTCTAGTAAAAAGAAGCATGAAGCTCAGCGGAATGATGATGGCGCCAATATAAGTAATTTCCATATATCTTTATTTTCTGATAGGAATGAAGAAGCTGATCAGAAAAGAACGAAATATCCAATAAACTCGATCGAACTGTTTACGATAAATGCGATTAAACAGTTTTCCTAACAATTTGATACTCAATATCAGGGGAAATAATTTACTATATTTGCGAAAGAAGATCACACAAGAAGAGATTTCATAGCAGTCTGCCTGCAGACTGGGTCCCTGGGTGCTGGCCCCCTCCTTATGATACACTTTACTTTCTTCAGCATAAAGCAGGCGATACCCCGCCAGCGTTATTCGATAACCAAGATCGACGTCCTCCCAGAAATGAAAAAAAGCTGGGTCAAAAAGACCGACATCCCTTAATGTCTCCAAGGGTATCAGGCAGCTGCACCCCTCAATATAATCCAGCTTATTAGACTCAGGGGGGAGCGGGGCCCCGGGAGCATTTCTTACTAAGGGAGAGACACCCCCCAAAGCCCACCGGATCCGTTTGCCGCCCCAGGAAAGAATCTTCTCGGGGTAAAAGTAATCAAGAATCTTGGACCCTACTGCTCCGACGCGGGAAGTTGAAGCCGCCTTGGCCCAAAGGGAGCGGAGTGCGTCCGGCGCCACCACCGTGTCGTTGTTCAGCAGCCAGACGTGGCCGGCATCTCCCCTAGCCAGGGCGTAACGCAGCCCCACATTATTGCCGCCTCCGAAGCCCAGATTGGCCCCGGTCTGGATGAAGACCAGCGGCACGGCCGGGTCGGGGTCAACACCACCGGCCTCCGCCGTCGGTCGATCATAACACACAAAAGGGATGGGTTTGGCCAGGGGGCGGCGGAAGAGGTGCGCCAGGGCCGGGTTCTGGGGGCCGGGAAAGGGAAGCTCCCCCCGGGCCCACGCCAACATCTTCTCCCATGAGCCGTCCTGAGAGCCATTGTCGCAGACCACCGCCACGAAAGGATGGTAGTCCTGCCGAAACAGGCTCTCCAGGCATTCGATGGTATGGGCCCAGCCGTTCCAATTGACCAGGAGCACGTACACTCGGGAACTCTCCGGCGGTGATTGACCGGCCGTCTCTCTCCGAGGGCCGATGCTTGCTATCATCGCTCCTGTTAGCGCAACCGGATGGTGATGGTTTTACCGATACTGGGCATGGGAAGCTCCAGATCCAGGTCCAGGGGCACGGACGTGGCCTTTCGGTATTCATAGAGGAGCAGCTCCCCCTGTTGCCGGGAGGGATCACCCCCATGATCCAGTTGGAAGACGATGGGGAACTTCTTCACCAGGACAAAGTCAGGGTCGGTGAGCATCATGGTGCGTAGGGTGGAAAGCGCCGGCAATTTCTCCCAGTCAGCCACTGGCATGAAATGGATGCAGATGTAACGGATGCCATACTTACGGAAAAATTCCTTGATCTCCTCGTCTTTGGTTCTGATCTCCCAGAGGGCGTAATGGGGAAAAATGGCAATGGCATAAAGGAATTTGTTACTTCGGAAGAGATAGAGCCGCCGGTCAGGGTCGGCTTTCCGGGTGGCGAAAACCAAGGCCCCATAGGCGGAATAATCGCCGTCAAAAAACACGATTTCCTCGCGGTCCGGCGGAATCTGGGACAGGAGGAAACGGGCCACCTCCTCATTACCGGAGACCCGGGAGCGGGGGGTGAAGGCGGCCTCCGTCAGGGTGGCGGCAGAGAAGACCGCCACCAGTCCCACCAGGACAAGGGTCCCGCGAGCGGTGCGGGAAGAGAGCTGGGCAGCCAGCCGAAGCACAGGGAGAGCAGCCAATCCACAGAGCGACGGGACCCAATAGATGATATAGCGCGGCTCCTTGCTGCCCAGGACGGTGAACAGGAGATAACAGGAGGCGGCCCAGAGGAGGAGAAAGATCTCCTGCCCCCGCACCGGGCGGCCAAGGGGGGTGATAAGACTCAGCAGGTAAAAGACCAATAGCACAATGGTGGTCCAGGATAATTGTTCGGGGAGTGTAACAAGATAATATAAATAGATATGAATGGAAAGATAATGTTGGAATCCTTTAAAGGAATCTTTAAAAATAACGTCACTATGAAAGAAAAAGCTGGCGATATAGTAAGGAGCACTGAGGATAATCACAATGGCTACGAAAATAATCAGGTGCCGCCAGGCGAAAAACACTCTCTTTTCCTGACCATACTTATAGAGAGAAAATAAGAAAAAGAATACCAACAGGTAAAGGGAGGTTTGCTTTGTGAGTAGCGCCAGGCCGGTAAATATGGCCGTCAGGATGACGTCCAGGAGCCTGGCCTCCCGCACATATACATAAAAATAGTAGGTGGCGATAAGGGAGAGGGAGACCGAAGGGATCTCCAGGCTGACGGTGCGCGCCATAAACAACATGATCGGACTGGTCACCAAGAGGATGGAGGCCAGTACTGCGGTCAAGTCATCAAACATCACCCGAAGGAGCCGGTAAAAATAGGTCAATCCGAGGAGAAAAAAGAAGTAGCTCACCAACCGCGCCACCGGCTCGCTGATCCCGAAAATCAGAAAAAAAGTCCCTTCCACTAGATGGAACAGATGTGGCCAGTGTAATAAAGCAATATTGTTATAATGGGCATAATAATTCCAGATATAGTCCATCATATTCTTGGGATTGTTTAGGAATGCACCGTCCCGGATAAAGTCCGCAAAAAACACCCCGATCATGGTATGGGCATAAGTGTCTGCAATGCCACCCAGTTCGCCGTCGTTGATGGTCCACAGAACCAAAAGCGAAGCGATGCCCACCACGAGCAAGTAGGAGGTGGAGAAAAAGGTCTTTTTATGGGTCATCCGGGTGTTCCTTACGAATGTCTCTCTGACGGTCAGATCCTCCAACTGTCCTCACCTGGCCCGAGGCAGCAACCGGAACCCCAGCCGGCGGGCAAAATAATACATGCCCACTAGGATGAAGAGTTCGCAGAGGAGATAGGCCAAGCCCGCTCCCAGATGGTGATATCGGGGCACCAACAGGAAGAGCAGGCCCAGGTTGATGAGCCCGGCAAAGCTGCCGATGGCGAAAAAGGTCCGCTCTCGCTGGAGATTGATGAGAATCTGGGTGCCAAAAATGTTGTCCAGAAAGATGGTGAGGGGGAGGATGGCCAGGATCTGAACCACTGCCACCGAAGGGCCGTATTGTTCCCCCACCACCAGGGACACCGCCCAGGGGGCAGAGAGAAAGGTGGCCAGCGACAACAGGAAGAAAAACAGGCCCCCCCACCAGGTCATCCGGCGGAGAAAACGGAAAGTCTCCTCCCGGGAGGAGAGGAACATGTGACTCACCCGGGGAAAGAGGGCTGTGGAGAAGGGGATGGACAGGTGGATCAAGGCCCTGATGATTTTCTCCCCGGCGGCGTAAAAGCCCACATAGGTGGTGGTGGTGAGCATTCCCAACAGAAAGATATTCAACTGGTTATAAATGGTGGCCATGGCTTGGGAGAGAAAGAGGGACAGCCCTTCCCCCAAGGTGGCTCGCTGATAGCGCCAGCGGGGCCAGACCACCCGGTAACGAATCTCCCGTAAGCCACAGACCAGGGCCACCAATCCAAAGCCAATGGCCACCCCGGAGTTGATCAGAGGGACAGCCAGATAATCCTGCTCGCTGCGGACAAAGGCAAAGGTGCACACCAGGACGAGAAACTTGGCGGAAACATTCAGCACCGTGATATACTCCATCTTTTCCAACCCCTGAAAAAGCCAGACCGGGAACAGCACGGTGCCCACCACGATTCCGAAGGTAAAAAGATAAAGGCGCCACTCGGCCCCGAGGCGGGGCACCAGCAGCAACAGCATCAGGAGGCCCGAAAGACTTAGGACACAGAGCAGCCCTTTGATGATGAGCACTCCGTAAAAAATGAGGCTCAGTTGCCCGAGATCCTGGCGCTCCCGCGAGACTTTCCGGGTGGCGGAAAGATTGAAGCCATAATCGGTGATTACCACCAGGAACTGGATCAGGGATTGGGCCACCGCCACCAACCCGAATTTCTCCGGCCCCAAAACCCGCACCAGGTAGGGGAAGGTGAGCAGGGGAAAGAGATAGTTGCCGATCTGCAGGATCGACAGAGATAGGACATTTCGCCACAGTCCCGGTGCAGGCATGGGGGACAGGCACAGCGCTCACACCCTTGGGGGCGGTGAGGAATCGGCCTGGCGGCCGCTCAGGCGGCGCAGATCCTGGCGCCACGGGTCCAAGGCGGCCTGCAGACGTTGCCACCGATCCCGGTCATCCGGGCTCTGGGGCCCCCGGAAGTGTTCCCAGACAAAGACGTAGACCACCATGAAAATAAAGGTGAAGCCCGTCACCATCATCAGGATGAGTAGCCGCTTGGGGCGGGACTTCTTCTCCGGCGCCTTGGCGCGATCTACCACCTGCAGTACCAAGGCGTCCCGGGCGTGGTCCAGCCGCGCGATCTCCGCCAGCTTGGTATAGACCCGATAGAGGCCCTCCTGATACTTCACTTCCCTATACAGGCGCAGGTATTCGAGTCCGAGGGCGGGCATCTTGCTCACCGCAATCATAACCTGGCTGGCACCCTCGGGACCGTTCCCTGGGGTTTCCGCCTGCCTCAGTTTCTCCCTCAGGGCCTTCAGCTCCGCCTCCAGTTGTTGCACTTGGAAGTTAAAGGGGGTGGCCCACTGCTTCTGCACCTGCAGCTCCACCTCCCGGAAGTCAACGGCCGCCTTCAGATTGGCGATGTATTCCAGCATGCCCCGGGCCTGAGCATCCGGGAATAAGACACTGTTTTTCTCGCTGAACTGCCTGAGATCCTCCTCCGCCTTGGCCAGACGCACCACAGCCGCCTGGCGCTCCCGATCGAGCATGGTTAAACGTTTGGAAGCCTCCTGGACCGCCATGTCCCGGAGCAAGTTGGCCAGCTCCTCCACAAAGGCGTTGGCCATCGCCGCCGCCTTGTCAGGCTGGCGATGAGTTACCTCCACCGTGATCAGCCCGTATTTGGTGGTGCGGAATTTAGCCAGGTTCTCCAGTTTGGCCCGGGCCTCCTCAATATAGGTTACCCTGAACTCGTTCCGCAAGTCGAACCGCTTAATGATCCGGTCCGAAATGGTTTCACTCTGCAGCAAACCCACAAAAAAATCTCCAGGACTTTTCAGACCCAGAAGACTTTCGGCAAAGCCGCCCAAGGCGCCAAACGCCGCCCGGCCGGGAATCATGGCTCCCCCCAGCCCTTCTATGATCTGAGCACTCAGGGTGAGATTTTGCTGGGGCGGGACGATACGGGCGGTGGCGGTATATTCCTTGGGCAGGAGGAACACCACCACCAAGGTGATCAGGCTGACGATCAGAGTGGTATAGATGATTTTCCGGCTATGTTTTGCCAAGACGATAACATAATCCAGCAGGTGGACTTCTTCCAGTTGCCGGACCTTTTCATCTTGCGTGTTCATCATGACTCACCGAGGTAGATCGCCCACGCATGGCGGACGGCCAGAAAGAGAGTGCTTACGGCGCCGTCTGAGTGTGAAATGATCATTATCAGCAAAAGCAGAAACCCTTGAGACCGGCAAGCAACAAGAGCAGGGGAGACGGCCCGGGAGCCGAGCGACCGGGGACGACAGGGCGCCATAGATTCACGAGACTCTCCGGCTTGACCGAAGCCCCTTCATCCGCTAGAATAGGCCACACTCCTGCCGGCCGAGGGAAACCCATGGCTTGCGTGCGTCTGGCCCTGTTCCTCCTCTGTTTGGTGCTCCCCTGGGGGGCCGGGTCGAATCTGGCTGCGGCTCCGGCTTCAGAAGTGCTTCGGGTCACCCGGAAGGGAGTGATTTACTATTATTTCCCTAGCCAATCTTCAGCCGAGGCGGGCAGGCTTCACCGCCTGCCGGTGCCCCCGAAGCGGACGGCCGCAGTCCCGGCCCGGAAGATTCCACCCCAGCAGTTGGCCCCGCACATCGAGCGGGCCGCCCAGGAGCACGGTCTGCCCCCGGCCCTGATCAAGGCCATCATCCGGGTGGAGTCCGGCTACAATCCGGCGGCCACCTCCCCCAAGGGGGCCCAGGGGCTGATGCAGCTCATGCCCGAGACCGCCAGCGAGGTGGCGGTGGCGGACCCCTATGATGTGCAGCAGAACATCTGGGGCGGCACCCGCTACCTGGCGCGCCTTCTGGCCCGCTTCAACTATCGCCTGCCCCTGGCCCTGGCGGCCTACAATGCCGGTCCGGCGCGGGTGGAGCGCCGCCAGGACATCCCCAATATCCCCGAAACGCAGCACTATGTGCGCCAGGTGTGCGCCGAATTCCTGAAATACCGCGCCCAGGAAAAGGCCCCGGCGCCAAAAACGGCGTCTCCTCCCTCCGGTCCCTGAGGGGAAAGCCAGTCAACCTCATATCTTTCCGGGTGCCCCCTTGCCGGCCCCGGGAAGACCTCTTTGTCCTGACCCCCAAATCCCACCATCAATTCCGCAGGCCCACAATGATCACCCCGGCGGTGAGGGCGAGCTGGGAGATGATGGAAACAATATCCTT
Source organism: Desulfobaccales bacterium (assembly GCA_037481655.1). NCBI lineage: Bacteria > Pseudomonadati > Thermodesulfobacteriota > Desulfobaccia > Desulfobaccales > Desulfobaccales bacterium. The sequence goes on from JBBFLF010000011.1 coordinate 57,771, forward strand.
GAAGGGCTTCAGCCAGGTCACCTTTTCCAGCCTTTCCGGCACCACCACGGTGTCGCCGGGGTCCAGCCGAAGGGACCCGACCCCGCCCATGTGATGCACGTACTGATAGCCGTCCCAGGTTTGCCCGAAGCCGAAGCGGCCAAAGGAGCTGCGGCCCACCGCCGAGCCGTTGGCCTTGATGACGTAGGCATTCTTCATATCCCCCACCCGGTTGGCGCCGCCGGCCATGCGGATGTAATCATTGACCGTGGCCTGGGAGGCATAGACCACCGCCGAGGGGCTGAAGACCGCGCCCAACACGGAGACGGTGCCGGGGTTCTGAGGCACCACCAACTTGTCGCCGTCCATCAGGGGGATGTCGTTTACGGTGCCCCGGATGCGCTCCGGATCATCGACGCGCACAATCACCCGGCCCAGGGGTTCAATGGATCTGAGGCGCCCCAGGAGCTGCTGCTGCAGTTTGGCGAAGTACTCCGCCCGGCGCACCTCCTCGGGCTCCAGGGCCTGCTGGGTCTGGCCGGAGTAGTAGGCCAGAGTGATGGCCTCGGCCTGGTCCAGGGCCCGGGCCAGCTCCTCTTTCTGCTGCTTTTTCACCGAGGGGCGGGTGAGCACCGCACCGAAGGGATAGGCCGAAGGGGTGAAGCCCCCCACCCGGGTGAGGAGGGAACTTAAGGTCTCCCCCTTGCGGATGGCGTAGGTGCCGGGGTATTTGACTTCACCCTCCACCACCACCGTCTTGTAGACATCCCACTCCGGCATGGGCCGCACAAAGAGATAATCGTTGGGCTGCAGGCGCACATTCTCCCGGGGGTCATCCGCCAGGGCCCGTTTCAGATTCACAGTGAGCTGAGAGGAGGTGGTGCCGGAGGAAGAGGTGTGGAAGCGGGTGATCTCCAGGGCCTCGGTGCTGGCGTGATGGAGCAGGCCGCCTGCCAGCTGCACCAGGTCCTTGACCCGCATATTCTCCGTCAGGCCATATTCGCCAGGCAGGCGCACCGCGCCGGCAATGGCCACTTTGCGCTCCACCAGGGCCGGGACCTTGAAGACCCGGACAAAGTCGCCGTCCACCAGGGTCACGGCGGGGTGTGCCTGACGGATGACTTTCTCCAGGTCATCCTCAAAGAGCACCATCTCCTTGTGGTTCTTCACCCTGAGCACCTGCACCCGGCCTTTGAAGGCGGTGTCCCCCAGGCCGCCGCAGAGGCCGAGAAGGTCTTTTAAGGTCCGTTCCTGCTTCAGCTCAAAGATACCGGGCACCTTGATGGGACCGCCCCCCTCCATGCGCCGGCTCATGGCCACCTTCTGGCCGGCCTCCTTCAGGGTGAGCCCGAAGCGCTTCTTGAAATACCGGTTTTCTGCCTCCTCCCCTTGCTTCAGCCAGGAGGCCGTGGGGCCCCGGGAAGGTCTTTCGGGCTCTGCTTTGTGGATGTTTTCCGGCGGCACCGGGATGCCCCCGGGGGTCTGGCGCAGGAGCTCCTCCATGCGGCGCTTGCGCTGCACCGGGTCATCGCCGGTGACGATGCGCCGCGCCTCCTGGGATTTCCAGTTGATCTCCACCGGTTCGGTGATCCGCATCTGGCGCATGAGGGCGGATTCTTCCTCCAGCTCCATGCGGGCCAGGATGGTGAGCTCCTCCTCCAGCTCCTCGGGGGTTTTGGGGGTGCCGATGGCCACCAGGGGCCCCACCGGCGGAATGAAGATGACATCGCCGTTCATCAGGCGGATGTCTTTGGTCTTGTCCCCCTTGAGGAGGAAGTCATACATGTCGAAATGGGCCGCCACCCGGTTGCCCCGGCGCACCTCGATATTGCGCATGGACCCGGATTTGGCCGGGCCGCCGGCGGCATAGAGGGCATTGACCACGGTGGCCAGGGAAGAGACCGAGTAACTGCCGGGCATGCGGGCCTGCCCCACCACAAAGACCTGGATGGTGCGCAGGTTGTCCAGGGTGACGCTGAACTGGAAGTTCTGATACTGGCGCTTCAGCTCCCGGTCCATCACCGTCTGCAGCTGCCCGAAGGTGAGGCCGCTCACATGGATGACCCCCACCTGGGGGACGGCGATCTGGCCCTGACGGTCCACGGTGAGATTGTATTCTGCCTGGACGCTGCCCCAGAGGACCAGCCGGATAGTGTCCCCCGGGCCGATAATGTAATCCGGCCCCACGGGCACGTCGTGGAGGGGGAGAAAAGTGGTGGGCGGCTGGGAGAAGAAGCTATAGCCGTATTGGCGCACAAACATCATCTGGTCCCAGGCCCGGCGCTCGATGGCGGAGATTTCTTCGGGCTGCTGGGGAGCGGTGGTGAACACCTGGGGCTGGGGCTGCGGCACCACCCGGGGGCGGCCCAGGGCGTCCACCCCGGGCTGGCCGGGCCTGAGCGTGGGCGGCAGGGTGACCCGGGGGCCGGGCATGGCGGGGACGGGTCCCGGGGTGGTGGAAGGCCCCACCCGCTGCAGGTAGAATTGCGCCTGTTCCTCCAGATCCTGGTCCACCTGGCCTCGGGCCGGAACCACCGGCAAAAGGACCAACAGGAAGATTTGCAGCCAGCAGATGAACTCTCTCATAACCATGGAGCATTTCCTGAGGGGGAAAAGCTTGCCGTCCTCCGGCGGTCCCCATTATGGGGGAAAAGGCCACATTCGGCAAGGAAAAATGAGGCTCTCAGGCCTTCTCGGCGGGTGGCGGGGCCAGGGATGGCGTCCGGCAGCAGGAAGTGCAGCCGGCAGGCCAGGTTCTCCAGCATCAGTCTCCGGATGACTTCCGTCCCGGTCCAGTAATTCTCCCGGGAGGGAAAGGGGGGACAGTTCGCCACGATGCCTGCAGGGTGCCCCGCCACTCGGGAACCGGCCACCTGCCACACGGCTTTGCCGTCTGTGGCCCGAAAGAGCGTCAGAGCCAGGTGGATCACCGCGTGGCTGATGGACAGGGGCGGGGCCTGCGGGGACGCCGGTCCGGCCCACAGCAGCAGACCCCGGCCCGGGTTGAGATGGCGGGCGATCTCCTCCAAGGTGTAAGAGCGGAAATGCGCCCCCACCGGCGCCTGCTCCGGCCGGGAGACATACAGGGTGGGGCCGTAAAAGCCGAGGAGATAGGCGTCCACCTCGGGGGTAAGGAGGCGCTGGCGGGCAAGAAACTCCGCCACCGGCATCTCCGAAGGGGTCAGGGCGTCGGCGCTTAGCAGCACCGGCTCATAACCCCGGTGCCGCAGGGCGCTGAGCACGGTGTCGGCCACCTCCTCGTCCAGCCCGGCCACGGCCACCGCCCGGGGTTCGGGCTCCTTTTTGGGTTCCAGGCCGGCGAAGAAGGGAGTGTTTGCGGTAATGAAATCGGAGTCCAGGCGGGGTTGCCCGGGGAGCTGCCGGTGGGCGGGCCAGTGCCGCACCAGCACCGCCACCCGCATGAGACCGCGATAGCCGGGGGCGCTCTTGGTATACGGCCGGTTGCTCATGCCCGCACAGCCGACTGCCAGCGCCAGCAGGACCCCCACAACCGCTGCGGGATGGGTAAGGACAAGTAAGGCACGGCGCAGATGAAAGGGCACCCTCATGTATGTCGGGAAAGTCTGCTGCCTTAATAAGACATCCGTTAAGTAACCGGCATGGTGAGGGGGCCCGGCGGCCCTGGTCCGGAACCCCTCCCCCAGAGGGACCCGAAAAGGTACCCGCGTTCCGCCTCCAGAAGCCCGCTGACGGCATGATTGTGACATGAGGCGGGCTGCCTGTCAAAATTTTTCCTTGGGAGCCTCGGAGGAGCCGCCGGAGGTGGCGATTTCGCTTGACAACCGGGCTCTGTTTTCTAAGAATTTTCCTTAGCACATAATCAGATAATTTAATAGATTAAATCAGGTAATCCCTGAGAAAGAAATTTTTGCTTCTTGCCTTTCAGGTTGCCGCTGATGTGCCGATAAGCAGGGTGAGGGAGGGCGGTCATGTCATACGCACTCGTCTTTTACCTGGGGGTAATGGTGGGGACGCTTCTGGGAGTGGGGATCATGTGCCTGCTGGCCATCGGCAAAGAGCCGGTCACCGAGGCAGAAAAAGAATTTTCCCCGCCCCGCTGAGGCCGTTGACTGCGTGGGGCAACGCGGCGCCGACCACGCCTCCAGGCGGACGCGCCTGAGCGTGACCCCTCGGGGTCGGCTGAAGGACGGGGCCTCCGGCGCCCGCCAGAGGAGGCCCGGCCGGCCTGCAGGGAGTAACCGCAGAAGTTGAGTCCTGGCCGGGGTTATCCGACCGGGGCCCGGTGCCAAAACCGGGCCGCCACTGCCGTCCGTCTCAGCGTCCTGGCAGGCCCAGGGCGGGAGACGAAAGCCTGCAAGCTCCCCTCCCCAAAGTGTGGAACCCCTCCCGCAAGCTGCAGGGGTGGTTTGTCGGTTTCGGCGGCATCGGGGGCTTTTGCCGCTCCCCGGGTGCCAAGGAAGGGGTGCCGGGGCCGGTTCCCGCCTCGAACCTGGCGCCTGCCTCTGACGATCCCCTCGGGGCCTCCGGAAAGGTCCCAGCCGCCTTGCTGTTACCTCCCCGGCCATATGGTATAATTTACCGGAGGTTTGGACCGCTCCCTCCCTGGCGAGCGTCGCCCAAGCCCCTCATTTCGGGCCTCGGGGGCCATCTGAATCCCTGGTCGGAAAAATCCCCGAGGAGAGGAGACGCGGCATGAGTCCCCTTCCCGCCGCCCTGAAGGCCTGGGAGCCCATCCAGCCTTTTCCGGGCCTGTCGGTGCGCTTCCTGAAAGAAAGCCGCTGCCTGCCGGTGAAGCAGGAGGACGGGCGGGTGCTCCTGGCCATGGCCGATCCCGAGGACCTGGAGACCCGCCGCACCCTGGAAGCGGTCCTGGCCGCGGCGGTGGAGCCGGTGCAGGTGCCCGAGGAGGCCATTTTGGAGGGCATCGAGGCGGTCTATCTCCCGGGGAGCGCCATGGCCCGCCTGGTGGACGGCCTGGAGCAGGAGGAATACGAAGGCCCCCAGGAAGAGACCGCTGAAATCGGGCACTTGCGGGACATGGCCCGGGAAGCCCCCATCATCCAGCTGGTAAACCTCCTCATCTCCCGGGCTATTGAGATCGGCGCCAGCGACATCCACCTGGAGCCCTTCGAGAACCAGTTCCGGGTGCGCTACCGCAAGGACGGGGTGCTCTTCGATGCCGAAAGCCCGCCCAAGGCCCTGGAGCCGGCGGTCATCTCCCGCCTGAAGATCATGGCCCGCATGGACATCGCCGAGCGGCGCCTGCCCCAGGACGGCCGTTTCCGCCTGAAATTCCAGGGCCGGGACATTGATTTCCGGGTCTCCACCCTCCCCAACCTCTTTGGCGAGAGCATGGTGATCCGCATCCTGGACCGGGAGCGGGTGGTCCTGGACCTGGAGCGCCTGGGCTTCCCGCCGGACACCCTGGCGGATTTTGACCGCCTCATCCACAAGCCCTACGGCATGATTCTGGTCACCGGGCCCACCGGCAGCGGCAAGACCACCACCCTGTATGCCGCCCTGGAGCGCATCAACTCGGTGGACAAAAAGATCATCACCGTGGAGGACCCGGTGGAATACCGGGTGGCCGGGGTCATCCAGATGCAGGTGAAGCCGGATATCGGCCTCACCTTCGCCCGGGGCCTGCGGCACATTGTGCGCCAGGACCCGGACGTTATCCTGGTAGGCGAGATCCGGGACCGGGAGACCGCCGAGATCGCCATCCATGCGGCCCTCACCGGGCATCTGGTCTTCAGCACCCTGCACACCAACGATGCCCCGGGCGCGGTGACCCGCCTTCTGGAGATGGGCATTGAGGACTATCTTTTGGCCTCGGCCCTCCTGGGGGTGCTGGCCCAGCGGCTGGTGCGGGTCATCTGCCCCCAGTGCAAGGTGCCGGCGCCGCCGGGGGAGGGGGTGGCGGCGGTGGAGGGTGCCACCGTCTATCTGGGCCGGGGCTGCGAGGCCTGCGCCCATACCGGTTATCAGGGGCGCACCGGGATTTATGAGCTCCTCCTGGTCAATGACGACCTGCGCCGCCTCATCCTCAAGCGGGCCGACGCCGTCACCCTGCGCCAGGCGGCCCAGCAGGCGGGCATGCGCTCGCTGGCGGCCGACGGCTGGGCCAAGGTCAAAGCCGGCCTCACCACCCCCCAGGAAGTGCTCCGGGTGACCCACGACTAGCCTATGCCCCTCTTTTATTACCGGGCCGTGGATGCGGCCGGCAACATCATCACCGGCAATCTGGAATCCCGGGAGGAGGCCCAGGTGGTGCAGCATCTGCACCAAGGCGGCCTCATCCCCCTGGAGATCTCCCGGGAGGAGCCCCGCCGGGGATGGCAGGCCTACCTCCCCCGGCGCCGCCGCCTTACCCGGGCCGAACTCGTCCTTGTCACCCAGGAGCTGGCGGTGCTCCTCCGGGCCGGCCTGCCTTTGGACCGCAGCCTCCGCATCTTGAGGGACACCAGCCGCCGTCCCGGCCTGAAGGCGGTCCTGGACCAGCTCTTTCGGGATGTGCAGGCAGGCAAGGCCTTATCTGAAGCCCTGGGGCGCTTTCCCGATTTCTCGCCCTTTTACCTCAGCCTCATCCAGGCCGGGGAGACCGGGGGTTTTCTTGAGGTGGCCCTGGAGCGACTGGCGGATTATCTCAAGGCGGTGGGGGAATTCCGCCAGCACCTCCTCACCAGCCTCATCTACCCGGGGGTCCTGGCCCTGGTGGGCGGCGGCACCATCCTCCTCATGCTCACCTACGTGGTGCCCCGTTTTGAGGTCTTCTTCAAGGAGATGGGCCAGACCCTCTTTTGGAGCACCCGGCTGCTGTTGTGGGCCAGCGGCGTGTTTCTGAGCTGGTGGTGGCTGGGGGCCCTGGGGCTGGCCCTGGCGTTTTTGGCGGCGCTGCGCCTGCTGCGCACCCCTGCCGGCCGGCTGGCCCGGGACCGCTGGCAGCTCAAAGCCCCCCTGGTGGGGGAGCTCACCCGGCAGGTGTCCGCCGCCTTCTTCGCCAAGACCCTGGGCACCCTCCTCAAAGGGGGCGTGCCCCTGGTGCAGTCCCTGGAGGTGGTCACCGGCTCGGTGAGCAACCGCTATCTCTCCCAATCTCTGGAGACGGTGGCGGAAGAAGTGAAAAAGGGGCAGAGCCTGTCGGGCCTGCTCCGCAAATCCGGTCTCTTCCCGGAGCTTTTCCTGCAGATGATCGCGGTGGGAGAGGAGACCGGTCAGTTGGGGGACATGCTGCTGAGGGCGGCGGACTCCCTGGAGGGGGAGGCCCGCAGCCAGGTGCGGCGCCTGCTGGCCTGGCTGGAACCCGCCCTCATCCTCACCATGGCGGCGGTGGTGGCCTTTCTCATCATCTCTCTTTTGCTGCCCATTTTGAACCTGTATGAGATTTCGCTGTAAGGCGTGGACAAATTGCGGAAGAGGGGGCCAGTAGTCCTGGACCCTTGCCCTCTCCCCAAACCCTATATAGGGGGGTGGGAGGGGAGATTGAGGGGAGGGCGGGGGAGCCACTGCTCCCCCGGCCCTCCCCTCAAAAAGAGCCGGCTCAGCATTCCGGGAGGCAAAGGTGGCGCAAAGACAACGGCGACGTGAGGCGGGCTTCACCCTCATCGAGCTCATGGTGGTGCTCTTCATCCTGGCGCTTTTGGCGGCGCTGGTGGGGCCCAAGTTCATCGGCCAGGTGGGCAAGGCCAAGCCCAAGGCCGCGGCGGTGCAGATCCAGATGCTGGCCAACGCCCTGGACCTCTTCTACCTGGATGTGGGCCGCTATCCCACCACCGAGGAGGGCTTGCAGGCCCTGGTGAAGAACCCCGGCACCATCGCCCAGTGGGCCGGGCCGTATCTGGACAAGGGCGTGCCCAAGGACCCCTGGGGCCGGGACTATGTCTATCGCTTCCCGGGCACTCACGGCAACGCCTATGACCTCTACTCCCTGGGAGCCGACGGGGCTGAGGGGGGTGAGGGGGAAAACCGGGACATCACCAATTGGCAAAGCGACTCCCCATAACCTGCCAGCGTAGCCGGGGCTTCACCTTCCTGGAGCTCCTGGCGGTTTTGGCCATCTTGGCCCTGCTCATCGGGCTGGTGTCGCCCCAACTCTATGGCGGCCTGGAACGGGAGCGCTTCCGGGCGGCCATGCGGAGTTTTGCCGCCGCCCTGCGTCTGGCCCGGAGCGCCGCAGTGACCGACCGCCAGCCGGTGCGGGTTCTGGTGGACCTGGAGCAAGGGCGCTGGTGGCTGGAGGGGGGGAACCGGGGAGGCGGCTGGCCGCCGGGCACCCGCCTGACCGACGCCACCCTGGTGTGGCCCGATGACGGGCGCCGGAGGGGGTATCTGGTCTTTTATCCGGACGGCAGCTCCTCCGGGGGCCGCCTCGTCCTGGTGGACCGCCGGGGCCGCACCTTTTCGGTCAATGTCGATGTGGTGACCAGCCGGGTGGAGATGGCCGCCGGTGGCTGAGGTGACCTGCCAGCCAGGTATGATGCCGCACGGCCATGAGGGTCGTGACACCATGGGCCAGAGACAAGTGGATACCCCTGCTTTCTGTCCGAGCGGGCCGCGCCGGAACGCCCGGGGCTTCACCCTGCTGGAGGTCCTGGTCTCCCTGGCCCTGATGAGCCTGTTGGCCGCGGTGTTGCTCCAGGTGATGACCCTGGGGCTGAGGGCCCAGCGGGCCAGTCAGATGCGGACCCAGGCCCTGGAGGTGGCCGGCAATCTCCTCCAGGACTTCACCCGGGAGGAGGGGATACGCCTTGCTGCCGGCCGCCGCACCGGCACCCAGGGTCCCTTTGCCTATGAGCTGGTGGTGGAGCCCCAATATGCCGTGCCCCTGGAAGGCCGCCCGGAGATCAAGGTGGCCTGCTATCTGGTGCGCCTCACCATCTCCTGGCAGGAGCAGGGCCGGCCCCGCAGCCTGGCCCTCACCACCCTGCGCACCCAGGCCCAGAGGGGGTAAGGCACGGATGCGGCCGCCGTCCGCCTCCCGGGGTTTCACCCTCCTGGAACTCCTCCTCTCCCTGCTGTTGGTGAGCCTGCTGGGCCTTGCGGCCTATGGCCTCCTGCACCTGGTCATCAAGGGTAGCCGCCACGGGGAGGCGGCCACCTTTACCCTGCAGCAGCTCCGTCTGGCCCGCCACTACCTGGAGCGCAGCCTGGGCTCGGCGGTGCCCCAGATGGAGGGGCCCGGAGAGTGGCCCTATTTCGTGGGGGAGGCCCGGGAGCTGAAGTTCCTCACCCCGGTGCCCCTCCAGGCCCATATCCCCGGGGGCCTGTATCATCTGCGGGTCCTGACCGCGGTGGATGAGAAAGGCCGGGACTGCCTGGCGGTGGAGGAGATCAAGGCCCATACCTGGCTGAAGGAGCCGGACCGCACCGAAACCCGGCATTTTCTCCTCACCGGGCTCACCTACCTCCGCTTCACCTATCTGGCGGGAGGGGAGGAATTCTCCACCTGGCACGCCGACCAACAGAAGCGCCTCCCCGAGCGGGTGCGGGTGGAGCTGGCCCTGGCGGACCGGCAGCCCCACCAATGGCTCATTCCCCTGCGCCTCATGGAGACCCCGGAATCCGAGGAGATGGGAGGGGAGGAATGACCTCCGGGCAGTGGCGGCAGGGCGGCGGAGGGGCGGAGCCCCCGGGGCCTCCTCCCCGGGAGCGGGGCATCGTCCTGCTCATGGTGCTCCTGCTTCTGGCCCTGGTGAGTGTCATGGTGCTGAGCTTTGCCCAGGAGTGGCGCCTGGAGCTCCTCATCGCCCGGAACCAGCTCTCCTCCCGGCAGGCCGCCCTGCTGGCCGAAGGAGGCGTGTACTATGCCGTGGGCAAGCTGGTGCAGGCCCAGCAGGCGGAGCGCCGCGCCCCCCAGGCCGCCTTGGGGGAGGCCCCCACGGAACTCTGGCGGGGGGACGGCACCACCCGGGAGCTGGCCCTGCCCGGCGGCCGGGTGCTGGTCCGGGTGACGGATGAGTCCGGCAAGATCAACCTCAATCAGGCGCCGGAGCCGCTGCTTCTGCGCCTCCTGGAGATCGTGGGGGTGGAGGGCCCCAAGGCCCAGGCCCTGGTGGACGCCCTCATCGACTGGCGGGACCCGGACAGCAACCCCCGGCCCCAGGGCGCCGAAAGCGACTATTACGCCCGCCTCTCGCCCCCCTATCCGGCCAAGAACGGGCCCTTGGATGTGGTGGAGGAGCTCTTCTGGGTCAAGGGCTTTGACGCCGGGCAGCTTTTGGGCCTGCGGGATCTGGTCACCGTCCAGAAGGTCGGCCGGGGGGTGAACCTCAATGCCGCGCCCGTGGAGGTCCTCCGGGCCCTGGGCTTTACAGCCGAGCAGGCCCTCACCATCGTCCAGGCCCGGCAGGCGGCGCCCTTGCGCAGCCGCCGGGAACTGGACCAGCTCTTTGTGGGCCTGACCACTTTGCGGTTGCCGGTGCCTATAACCTTCCGTTCCTCGCAAATCTTTGAAATCGTCTCCACGGGTGTGATAGATTACCCGCGGGGCGGCGCGCAGCACACCATCCGGGCCATCGTGCGTGTCAACGTCACCCGGCCCCGTCCCTGGGAGTTTCTGTTGTGGAGCGACGATTATCTGGGCTGAGAGCCCCGGCGGTGGCGGACCCGGAACCCGGTGGGGTCCGCTCTCTGTGGCGCACCCTCAGCCGGGAGATCCAGGCCGGCGCCGGCAGTGTGGGGGCTTACTATGACCGCCGCACGCTCACCCTGGTGCATCTGGAAAAAGGCTTGGCCGGCTCCCGGCTGATGCAAGTGGCCGCCCTGCCGGTGCCCGCGGAGGGTCTGACCGCCTTGGCCCCGGCGGTCCGGGAGCTGGTCCGGGCCTGGGGACTGGAGCATCCCCCGGCGGGCCTGGCCGTGAGCCCTCGGCTGGGGCTGGTGCGGCCGGCCATCTTGCCCGCCGCCACCAAGGCCAACCTGGCCCGAGTGGTGGGCTATGAAATCGACCGCTTCCTTCCCTTAAGCCCTGACCAGCTAGTCTTTGACTACCAGGTGGTCAAGGAGACGGAAACCGAGCTCCATCTGCTGCTCATGGCCCTGCCCCGGGCACTGGTGGAGGACTGGCTGACCCTGTGCGGCGGCGCCGGCTTAAGTTCAGTGACGGTGGAACCCGGGCCGTTGGCCGGGGCCAACGCCCTGGCGGTGATGCACGGCCGCCCGCCCGCGTCATTTCTCCTGCTGGCCGCTGACGGGCCGGACTTTGATCTCCTGCAGTTCAGCCGGCGACGCCTGAAGGGCTGGCAGGCCGGGAAGCTGACCGCCGGCCTCACCTTGAGGGGGCTGATCCCCCAGGAGAGCCCCCCGGAGGAGGCGCCCCAGGCTTTCTACCTCTTGGGCAGCGCCAGCCTGCCCGCCGCCCTGCGGGCCGGTGCCGGGGACCTGCCCTTGCCGGTGGTGACAGAGACCCAGGTGGCCCTGAAAGGGGCCCCCGGGGGAGCTGCCACCACTCCCGACGTCCTGATGGCGGTGGGCGCGGCGCTCAGGGGAGTGGGGCGGGTGCCCTTTGCCGTCAATCTGTTGCCGGAGGACCAAAGAGCTACCCCGAAACTTACGGGTTTGCTTCTGACCCGGTTTTTCTCCCTTTTACTTTTCAGTCTTATTGTGGTATGGTCAGCCAGCATTTTTATCCACTCCCGTATCACCTTGGCCAGGGTGGAGCGGCAAGTGGCAGAACTGGCTCCCGCAGTACGGGAGGTGGAGAAACAATTGCAGGATACCCAAAATCTCCTGAAGCAGTATGACGATCTGAAACGGCGCATGGAACAGTATCCCGGCCCGTTGCAGATTCTGCGCGAATTGACGGAGATCATTCCGGACCATACCCATCTTTATTCATTCCGGCTCAGCAAGGGGCAGGTGGAGTTGAGCGGCAAATCCGCTTCGGCCTCCGAATTGATCAATCTGTTGGAAAGATCCGGCCGCTTCACCAAGACTGAGTTTGTCAGTCCCATTGTCACGGATGAGACAGGCAGTGAAATTTTCAAAATTAAAGCAGACATTAAAGGAGCAGGTCGCAGCTCTTGAGCGGCTCTCACCCTGGCGGCGCCGGCTGGTGCTGGCCGGCGGCGCGGTGGTGGGGGTGTTGCTTCTCTGGGTGCTGGTGCTCTCCCCCCTGCTCGCCCTGGAGGAAGCCTGGACCCAGGAACTCCGGCAGAAGCAGATCCTCCTGGCCAAGTATCAGGCCCTGCAGAAAGATAAAGCCCAGGTGGCCAGGGCGGTCCAGCAGGCAAAAAAGGCGGTGGAGCAGGCTGAGGCGGCGCTATTGAGCGGGGGCAGCCCGGCGGTGGCCTCCGCCGACCTGCAGGAAATCATCAAGAACCTGACCAAAGGCCTGGGAATCCAGGTCACCAGCACCAAAGTGCTGCCTCCCCAGGAATCCGGCCCCTACATCCAGATCCCGGTGGAGTTGCAGTTGGCCTTAAGCACCGATCAGTTGGTGAATCTCCTCTATGGCCTGGAGAATCACCAGAAACTGCTGTTGGTGAGCCAGTTGGAGATCAATGCCCCCCGGCGCCGCCCGTCGGTGCCGGGAGCCCCGCGACCTGAGCCGGCGCCGTTGCGGGCCGTCATGGTGGTGGAAGGGATCATCAAGAAGGGGGCCGGGGCCTGATGGGCCGCCTGAATGTTCTCCTCCTGGCGGGTCTTCTGATCCTCAACCTCCTGATGGTGGCCGCCGTGGGGCGGGTGTGGTTCGGGGGCGAGGAAACCCCCCGGGAGGCCCGGGGCCGGGTGGCCCTGCCCCAGGTGCAGCCCCTGAAAGCCCGGGAGCCCCAGGAGCGTTTCCAGGTGGTGGTGGCCAAGGACCTCTTCAGCCCCGAGCGTCAGGGGGCGGCGGCTGCCGGCCCGGTGAAGCTGGCCGGCACCGAGGACTTTCAGCTCCTGGGCACCCTGATCGTCGGCGCCGAACGGGCGGCCCTCATCGCCCAAGGGCCCAAAGGCCGCCAGAAGATCCAGGTGGTGCGGGAAGGGGAACAGTGGCAGGGCGTCCGCCTGGTGGAAATCGCCAAGGACGCGGTGGTGCTGGAGGGTAAAGACGGCCGGCGGACCCTCGGCTTCCCCCGCAAATGACCATCTCCGCCGAGGGGTAGATGGGCCCAGGCCAAGACAGGGGGAATCGCCCACCCCGGGACAGGGGGAGAAGGCCCGGGGCGAAGCTTCTTCGAGGGGGGAATCATGGATATCCATAAGATCCTGGCGGGTCTTCTGGCAGTCAGCCTGGCGGGCTGCGCCACGCCCTCGTCCGGTCCGCTCCTGCCTCCCAAACCCGCGGTCCGGGTCATGCAGGCCCCGGGGATGCCTCCGGACAGGCCGCCCAAAGTGGAGGCGCCGGAAGACAAGGACCTGGACATTGTCACCGATGAGGGCCTGAAAGGTCTGACCACCGCCTTAAAGAGCCTGCCCACCCGACGCCGCACTGTACCCAGGGGGGAGAAGCTCTATCCCATCGAGCTCAACCTGCAGAACGCCGATCTGGTGGAGGCGGTCCGGGCCCTGGCCGACACCCTGGGGATCAATTACAGCATCGACCCCAAGGTGAAGGGCACCGTCAATGTCCGGGCCTCCGGCAAACTCACCCGGGGGGAGCTCCTGAGCATCCTGGAGACCATGCTCCTGGTGAACGGCGCCGCCCTGGTGCAGGTAGGCAAAAGTTACAACATCGTGCCCTTGGACAAGGCGGCGGGGGAAGCGGCGCCGGTCTATGCCCGGGGGCTCCCGGCCGCGGGCATGACCGCCCAGGTGGTGCTCTTGGATGCCGCGCCCGCCAAGGAGATGGCCGCAGTGCTGAAGCCCTTGCTCTCCGCCGGCGGCAAGATCTCCGAAGCCCCCAACAATTCCCTGGTCATCGTGGATTACCCGGCCAACCTGGAAAAGCTGGTGAACCTGGTCAACCTGGTGGACAAACAGGGCCTGGCCAAGACTTCGGTGTCGGTGCTGCGGGTGAAAAACACCGATCCCACCCAGATCATCCCGGAGCTGGAGACCATTTTCGGGGCCTACGGCGCCTTGAGCCCCGCCAAGGACAAGGGCCGGGGCGGGGTGCAGTTTCTGGCCATGCCCCGCATGAACGCGGTGATGATCCTGGCTCCCAGCCCCCAGCTCATGCAGCGGGCGGAATACTGGGTGCGGCAGTTGGATATGAAGACCGACACCCTGGCCAACATCCATGTCTATAACGTGGAGAACTACCGGGCCCGCAACCTGGCGGACCTCCTCATCCAGGTGTACGGCGGCCAGGCCGAGCGGGCCGGGGTGCGGGAGATCAAGCCGGAGCCCACCCCCTCCTGGGCGGTGCCGCCCCGTCCCACCCTGGGAACGGGGGAGGGGGAGACCGAAGGGGTGCCCCGCACCGGCGGCGGCCTGAGCTCCGGTTTGAGCTCCGGCATGGGCGCCACGGGCACGGGCCTGGGTGCCAGCGGCCGGGGCACCGGCCTGGGAGCCGGGTTGGGGACGGGCCTGGGCACCGGGCTGGCCGCGGCGGCCCCCTCCCCCCGGGAGCGGGCGGCGCCCTTGAGAGGCGCGGCCGCAGCCGGAGAGCTCAAAGAGGGGGTGCGCATCATCCCGGATGAGGAAAACAACCTCCTGGTGATCGTGGCCCCGCCCTATGAGTGGAAGATCATCCAGAGCCTGCTCAAGCGCCTGGATGTGCAGCCCCGCCAGGTGATGTGCGAGGTGCTCATCGCCGAGATCACCCTCACCGACGATTTGCGCTACGGGGTGGAGTGGTTCATCAACAACCGGGTGGCCAGCGAGACCCCCACCATCATCCAGCCGTCGCCCTTGAGCGGCAACGCACCCATCGAGATTCTCAAGGGCGCCTCCGCGGCCCTGCAGGGCATCGGCGGCTTCACCTTTGCGGCCCGGGACGCCCTCAACCAGTTCCGCATCGTCATCAACATGCTGGCCACCAAGGGCCTGGTGCAGGTGCTGGCCTCGCCCCATATCATGGCGGCCAACAATCAGGAGGCCCGCATCCAGATCGGCCAGGAGGTGCCCATCCTCACCTCCCAGTCCATCCCGTTGGTGAGCCAGACCCAGTCGCTCCAGACCCAGACGGTGAGCTACCGCTCCACCGGCATCATCCTCCTGGTGCGGCCCCAGATCAACGCCAAGGGCATGATCACCCTGGACATCAGCCAGGAGGTGAGCGCCATCGACGCCTCCGCACCCGCCACCGGGGTGAACTCCCCCACCTTCCTCATCCGCCAGGCCCGCACCTCGCTCATTACTGCGGACAACCAGACCATCATCCTGGGCGGGCTCATCCGGGAGGATGCCACCCGGGGCGGCCGGGGAGTGCCGGGCCTGCGCAATATCCCGCTTTTGGGGCCGCTTTTCGGCAGCGAGACCAGGAGCACCGGCCGCACCGAGCTCATCTTGCTTATCACCCCTCACATCATCCACAGCATGGAGGAAGGGGCCCGCATCACCCGGGAGGTGCAGGACCGCATCGAGCTCAAGCCCTTGCGGGGCGGCACCGTACCGGCTCCGGCCCCCGCTCCGGCCCCGGCTCCGGCGGCGCCCACGCCCGCGGCCCCCACGGCCCCGCCGCGCCCGGAAACCTACTAGTCAACCTGGTGGCACGTCAGTTCACCCGGGCTTCCCGGCGGAGGCCCGGGTTTTTGCTTTCCCTGGGGAGTGGCCCCGTCAGGTCGAAGCTGCGAAGCTGCGGGAAGGCGGGTGGTGCCGGAGGCGGGCAGGGAGTGGGAGCAAGAAGCTGAGCCAAACGGGTCCACTAGACCTGCTGAAGTTTCCCGGGGGGAAGGCCCTCTCAGCCGGCGCCGTTGACGCCGCCGTTTACCAGGCGCACCAGGGAGAAATCCGGGAAGTAATCAATGATGTTCAGGCAGCCGTAAGCCTGGTCCAGGCGGAAGATGTGCTCCAAAGGCAGGTTCAGGGCGTCGCAGAGGATCACCCGGTTGACCCCGGCGTGGGCCACCAAAGCCAGGTTCTCCCCCCGATGCCGGGCCAGGAGTTCCTTGAGTTTGGGGATGACCCGGGCCTTGACGTCACTCAGCGACTCCCCCCCCGGGATGCGGAAGTCCGCCAGGTCCCGGAAGCGGGCCGCCAGCTCCTCAGGGTACTGCTCCTGAATCTCCGCCAGGGTGAGGCCCTCCCAGACGCCGAAGCAGAGCTCCCGGAACTCGGGGCAGGGGAGGGGGGTGAGGTCCCGCCCTGCGGCCAGCATCTTAGCGCCGATAAGTGTGCGGCGCAGGTCCGAGCTGTAGACCGCCTGAAGCGGCACCTTCTTTAGATGCGCCGCCAGCCGCTCATACTGCCGCAGGCCCTCGGGGCTCAAGTCCACATCATTGTGGCCATGGTAACGGTCGGTGTGGCCGTCGGCCACCCGGCCGTGGCGGATGAGGTAGAGGCGGGTGGGAGCAAGGCGCGGGTCCAAGGCCGCCACCCGCATCAGGGCGCCTCCAGGATGACGTTGTTGGGCACCACCACCACCCCGCCGGGGGTGACGGTGAACAGACGGGCATCGGCCTCCGGGTCGTAGCCGATGGTGAAGCGGGGCGGGATCTGCACCCCGTCTTCAATGACCGCCCGGCGGATTCTGGCCCCCACCCCCACCCGGACCCCGTCCCAAAGGACCGCCTCCTCCACCTCCGCCCCCCGGGCCACCCGCACCCCGGGGGAGAAGACCGCACGCACCACCCGGGCCTCCTGGATGACGCAGCCCGCAGAGATAAGAGAATCGGTCACCGTCACCGGCTGCTCCCGGCCGAAACACTTGGCCGGCGGGAGCTGACTCACCGCTCCCCGGATGGGCCAGTCATCCCCAAAGAGATCAAAGACCGGCTGGTCCCCCAGCAGGTCCAGGTGGGCGGCAAAATAAGCATCCAACTGGCCGATGTCCCGCCAGTAGTGGGCCGCGCCCGTCTTGGGGTCGCCGAAGGGATAAGCATACACCCTTTTTTGCCCCACCATCTGGGGGATGATGTTCATGCCGAAATCGTGTTTGCTGGCCCGGTTTTTGGCGTCCTTGATGACCTCCTGCACCAGCACTTCCGCTTTGAAAATATAGACCCCCATGGAGGCCAGGGCGAGGTCCGGATGCCCGGGCATGGCCGGCGGCTCCTTGGGCTTCTCCAAAAACTCCACCACCTCGCCGTCGGCCGCGGTGTGCAGGATGCCGAAGGCCCGGCCCTCCTCCCGGGGCACAATGACCGTGGCCACGGTCAGGTCCGCGTCCTTGGCCAGGTGATAGTCCAGAAGGGCGCGGTAGTCCATCTTGTAGACGTGATCCCCGGACAGAATGAGGACGTGCTCCGGCCGCTCCTGCTCCAAAAGAAAGAGGTTCTGGTAGATGGAATCGGCGGTACCCCGATACCAGCGGTTGGTGGTGATCTGCTGGGGCGGGACGGAATAGAGATACTCCCCGAACTCCGGCCTCAGCAGGTTCCAATGCAGGCGCAGGTGCAGGTCCAAGGACAGGCTGCCATACTGGGTCAGCACATAAATGCGCCGGATGCCGGAGTTGAGGCAGTTGGACAGGGTGAAATCAATAATGCGGTAAATCCCCCCGAAGGTGATGGCGGGCTTGGCTTTGTCCCGGGTCAGGGGGAAAAGCCGCTCGCCCTTGCCCCCGGCCATGATGATGGTGGTAAGATTCCTGAAGCGCTCCATGGCCGGCCTCACTCCCCCAGCAATTCCCGGATCTTGCTCTTGAGCTCGGCGAAATCCGAGGATTTGACGATGTAAGCGTCCGCCGCCCAACTCATGAAGCTCTCTTTGTAAATGGAGTAGGCGGTGTGCAGGATGACCTTGAGGTGCTCCTTGGTCCCCAAAATCCGGGGCAACGCCTCCAGACCGTCCATTCCCGGCATGCGGATGTCCAACACCACCAGGTCCAGGGACGGATCAGTCTCCACAATCTTCAGGGCGTCCCGGGCATTGTCCACCGTCAACACCCGATACCCCTCCTCCTGCAACTCCTCGGCCAACAACTCCCGGATGGCACTGTCGTCATCCACCACCAGGATGGTCTTCATGAGGCGGCCTCCGTTCGGGGGCTGGGCGGGATTTGGGAGAGAGGGCCAGGGGCCGACGGCCCCTGCCCCCTCTCCCACACCCTCTCCCCCAACCCCTTAAAGGGGGTGGGGAGGGGTGTGTGAGGGGAGGGCGGGGGAGCCGCTGCTCCCCCGGCCCTCCCCTCACAGCCACACCTCCAATATAAGCCAAGGGGGGCGGAGGGGCAAGAGAAAGGCGGGGTTATCAGGTGGGGGGTTGCCAGGCCTCGCCCAGAAACAGGGGCAGTTCGGCGGCGCAGATAGGGCCCACCTGGATCTCCCAGCCGGTGTAGGCGGCCAGTTCGGCTTTGAGGGGGGCCAGGACGCCGGGGAGGATGAGGCGTTTTTCCTTCAGGCGGGTGGCCAGCTTATGGGCGGTGAGGCCCTGGTCCAGGCGTTGGGGGGTGAAGCTGCGGAAGACCATGGCCATGTCCACGGTGTCGCCCCGGCATTCCACCAGCAGGAGGTAAAGGGGGCTGACGGTGAGGGCCAACAGCGCGGTCATGACCGTCAGGGTGAACTCGCTGTTGCCGGTGACCAGAAGGGGCGCGTCGGGGCCGGGGTCGTTGAGTTCCACCAGGTCCGGGGGCACCGGCCGGGGGAGCTCCAGGGAGGGCACCTGGGGGAGGAACTCCGCCGGCCGGAGGGCGATGGTGAGGGCGTGGCGCCTGCCGGGCGGTAAGAATGCCAAAGCCGTGGGACTGAGTTCCCCCGCTTTTAGCAGGGCGGCCAAGTCAGCGGGGTCTTTGGCCCCAGCCCGGGCCGCCTCCTCGAGGGTAAAGTAACGGGCCAGGTCGATCTTGTCGAAGTAGAGGTCCGCGGCAAGCATAGATGGCATCTCCGAGGGAAATGGCTTTTTAACTTAGCAGGGAGATGGTCCGGGGTCAATGCCGCTTGGTATTCGTGGCAAAAAAAGCGGGTGGCACCTTTTGGCACCACCCGCGACGTTCATTGGTAAAGCTCAACTTATGCCATCCATGGCCGCCGCCATCCTTAGCGCTGGGTGACTGCCAGCTCGGCGGTGCCACCCAAGTTGGAAGTGACCACCACTGTCTGGGGATCAGGTTGTGCGCCGGGAACGATGACCCGCAGGCGAAGGGGAGTGGGGCCAGAGCCGTAAACAAAACCGGTGCTCTTTTCCTTGGCCGTCAGGACCGCCGTGGCGTTATCGGAAGCAGCCCTGACCTCCAGTAGCCGGTTCCGGACCCGGAATTGCGCCCGCTGGATGGTGACGGTGTCCGCGCCGGGAGGCGGCGGCGGCGGAGGAATGATACCGCCATAAATGTGGCCGGAGACCACGAATTGGTCGGTCTCGATGGTCTGATTTGAAGGGGTGATGATGGTGAATCTGTTTCCGTTCTGGCCGGGGCCCACCAGGGTGGTCTCGGTCACCCCGTCGCCCACCCAGGAATTGGGATCGACACCCGGCGCCAAAGTGGCCGCCCGCAAGAAGATCCATTCCGTGGGGGAGACCAGAAAGCGCTCAAAGCCCGGGGCTTCGCTGTTGGGCAGGCAGGCAGTCTGCCCGAGGCAGAAAGGAGCAAAGCCCCCGAAATCGAAGGTGTGGTTGATGCCCCGCGTGTCCGCCGGTACATTCTCAAACACCAGGGGTTGGGAGGACCAGGGATGCCTGACGGTGTAAGTGCCCGCTCCGGTGGTGTTGGTATCGATGCGGATGCGCACCCGGTTGAAGAGGAACTGGTCGCCGTTTAAGGGGTCTCCTCCTCCATAGGCCGCCTCCGCCGCCAGGGTGAGCTCGGCCTGGTCGCCGCCCCCCAGGTCTATCCGGGCAGTGGCGATGTAGTAAAAGGCCTCTGCCCCGAACCCGGTGGCCTCAGAAAAGGGGTTTCCCGGGATGACGGGATCAAAGATCATGGTGGGCGGGGTTACTCCGTCGCCTATCGGGGGCACCGGCAGATCCAGCCGGATGCCCTGGGTGTCTTCGATCCACAGGGGGAAGCCGTTGCCGTTTTTCGTCTCACCGGTAACGGGATCGACATAAGTGGGATAGGTGGCGATGGGCCCCATGCCCCCACGGGGGGGGCCGAGCTGGGCCAGGGCCGCGGTGGCCAGACCCGTCAACAGGACGAGGAGGATAGCCGTGGTGAGGAATGGTCGCCGGCGCATGGTGTGTCTCCTTCACAAGGGAGATTTTGGGATGAGAATATGGTAACGGCGGGGGGATCCGGCGGCCATGGCCACATGTGTTTAATCCTGCCTGGGTAAAAGTGACTATCCGCAAAGGAGGGATCAGGGTGACGGCGGGGCAGGCAGGCGCAGGCGGGTCAGGACCCCGGCGTGGTCGGAGACGAAGGGGCCGCTTTGGCCGTCCAGCACCACCCGACTGTCCAGCACCTGCCCCTCGCCTTTGACGAAGATATAGTCAATGCGGACCGGCAGCCCCGGACGGCGGGAGAAGGGATTGCCGGGGAGCCGGAAGGTGGCCCCGGGTTCACCGGGCCGGGCGGCGGCGAAGGTGTCCACCCAGCCTTGGGCGGCCAGCTCCGCCAGGAGAGGGTTTCCCGGCCGGGGCGCGGTGTTGAGGTCCCCGGCCAGGATCAGGAGGCGGGGGTTATACTCCTTGGCCAGCTCCGCCAGCAGGGCCAGCGCCTGCTGAAGCTGTATGAGGCGTCCGGCCCCCAGGCAGCGGGGGGAGAGATGTACGCTCACCGCCGCCACCTTGCCCATATGGGGCGCCTCCAGCACCGCCGCCGCCACCCCCCGGGGATCCTGGCCGTTACATGAAACGGTGCCCTCCCGCTGGGCCAGGGGCGGGAAGCGGCTCAAAAACCCGATCCGGTAATGAGAAAAGGGCCGGGTCTCCCAGAAGCAGAAACGGCTGACGGGGTGGTAGGTGAGGCCCCGCGATGAAAGGCGTCCGGCCAGCTCCGCCAGGGTGTCGCTTTGGCCGTGGAGGAGGCGACTCCAGGGGCCGCCGTAGCCTTCCTGAAAGAAGATAATGTCGGGAGGCTTGGCCCGGGTGGCCAGGTAATCCGTCAGAGCCGCGGCGCGCTCTCCCCAGGCGCTTCCCCCGGCGGCGCCCATGAGGTTGAGGGTGAGGAGGGTGAGGCTGTCTGCCGCGGCCCGGCCGCTCAGACACAGGCACAGGCAGCAGGCCAAGGCTGACAGCGTGGTCCCCAACCCCATTCTTCCTTACCTTTGCAGGAAATCGGCTTGCTTTCCCGGGAAGCTCACGGTAGGATGGGACTCGGTTAGGGATGGAGCGGGTGAGCGTTGTCTCCTGCGCCCTTCCCCTGCCTTCCCCTCCCACCCATGCTTCAGCTTTCGACCCATCGAGGCTTGGCCTCGATTTCATAAAGAATTAGGGGTTGGGGGAGAGGGTGTGGGAGAAGGGGCAGGGGACGCCGACCCCTGATCCTCTCTCCCACTATCTCAAAATGGCCCAGACTCCCTGGCGGAGGTGCTCCATGAAAAAATCCCTGGGTCCCCGGACGCTGGCCTTCCCCACCCCGGTGTGGGTCATCGCCACCTATGACCAGGCGGGCCGGCCCAACGCCATGACTGCGGCCTGGGCCGGCATCTGCTGCTCCAAGCCGCCGGCGGTGGCGGTCTCCTTGCGGAAGGCCACCTATACCTACGGCAACCTGATGCTGCGCCAGGCCTTCACGGTGAACATCCCCTCCGAGGGCCACATCAAAGAGGCGGACTACCTGGGCATCGCCTCCGGGCGGGAGGTGGACAAGTTCGCCCGGGCTAACCTGACGGTAGTCAAAAGCGACCTGGTGGACGCCCCCTACATCGCCGAGTTTCCGCTGGTGCTGGAGTGCAAGGTCATCCACACTCTGGAAATTGGGCTGCACACCCAGTTTATCGGCGAGATCCTGGATGTCAAGGCGGACCCGGCAGTCCTGGGGGACAAGGGCCTGCCAGTGATGGAGAAGGTGCGGCCGGCGGTCTTCGGGCCCGAGGTGCGCTCCTACCACGGCATCGGCGAATATCTGGGGCTGGCCTTCGCCATCGGCAAGGAGATCGGCTAAGGGAAACACCCGCCAGCGAGGGAGAAGGACCCGACCATGAAGCATCGGCACCGGCATCTGGCGTGGGGGGCGACCCTGATTCTGGCCCTGTGGCTGAGCTCTCTTCTGGCGGCCTGCAGCACCCCGCCGCCGCCCCGACCCAGCTGGCCCAGCCTGGTGGTCACCGAGGACCGGGTGCAGTACTACGTCAGCAACCTGAAGCTCCCCGGCACCCGGCAGGAGCTTCGGGCCCGGCGGGGGGAGGGCAACCTCTGGATCCCCCTGAAGGAGATGGCCAGCCTGCGGTTCACCGGGTATCTGCACCCGGACGATTACCGGCGGGCCCGGGTGGTGCTGCGCTCCGGCGAGGTGCTGGAGGTGGAACTTTACACCCGGGGCCTCATCGAGGGGGACACCGACGCCGGCTACTGGAACCTGCCCTTGAGCCAGGTGGCCGCCATTGAGTTCGGCCGCAACTGAGGTGGGGGCGGTCCTGCTGGCCGGGCTGGTGGGCCTGGCGGTGGGGAGCTTCCTTAACGTGGTCATCACCCGCCTGCCCCGGGGGGAGTCGCCCTTCCGGGGCCGCTCCCGCTGCCCGCAGTGCGATGCCCCCCTCCGGTGGCGGGACAATCTGCCCCTCCTCAGCTACCTGCTTCTCCGGGGCCGCTGCCGCGCCTGCGGCGGGCCCATCCCCTGGCGCTATCCCCTGGTGGAACTCGTCAGCGGCCTGTTGGCGGCGGCCCTGTGGCTGAAGTTTCCGGCCAGTCCCCTGCTCTTGGCCTACGCGCCCTTCGGCGCCGGGCTGGTGGCCTTAAGCTTCCTTGACCTGGAGCATTTCTGGCTGCCCGATGTCCTGACCCTGCCGCTCACCCTTCTGGGGCTCCTTCTGTCCCTGGTCCTGCCGCACCTGAGGTGGTATGAGGCGTTTTCGGGAGCGCTGGTGGGGGGCGGGGCCTTCTATCTGGTGGCCTGGGGGTATTATCGCCTCACCGGCCGGGAAGGGCTGGGGCTGGGGGACGCCAAACTCCTGGCCCTCATCGGGGCCTTCTTGGGCATTCGGGCCCTGCCCTGGGTGGTGCTGATGAGCGCCTTGATGGGGGCAGGGGCGGGCGCCGTCCTCATCTGGCGGGAACGGGCCGGCCGCCTCACCCCCATCCCATATGGGCCGTTTCTGGCCGCGGCTGCCCTGCTCTACCTCTTCTTCGCCGACAGCCCGCTGGTGGCGGGAGCCCTGTGGCGGTGAGCCGGGTGGGGCCAGCCGTTGACGGGCTCATCAAAAAATAATCCCCGCCTCAGACATTTCTCATCGGGGGCGGGGACAGTGATGGTCTGAGCCAAAGGGAGGCCAAGGCCCTTTGCCCCCAGGCCGGGATGGCGGGATCGGGATGCCCGGACGCCGCGGTTATGGCAGGAAGAATCCCGGTTCCCGGCCCGGACGGCCCAGGCGGCGCTGGAAGGTCCACTCCGCCGGCTGGCCCACAAAGGCGTTGGCCGACTCCTTGACGGTGTTGCTGGGGATGGTGACGGGCAGGGTGCCCACAAAGCCGCCCATGCCGATGAGGGTGGTGGCCACCCCCGCGGGCCGGAGGAACAGGGCGTCCATGGCCTGCCAGGCGGCGCTGGGCTCGGTCTCGTAATAGCGGTAATACTGCATCTGGGCCGCCGCCGGGCCCGCCAGGAGGGCCACAAGGAGAAGGCCCGCCACCAGAGCGGGGATTCCGGATCGCATGATCTGCCCCCTCAAGAGGTTTGTTACCCCTATTATTCGGCTTTATCACCGCAGAAACAAGGGGCGGTGGTATTTTTGTGATCTCCGGGGTGGCGTCCGCCGGTCTTCGCGTGGCGGAAAACCTGCCCCTCAGCTACAATGTGCCTTATCCCATTGGAGGAGGTTGACATGAAACACACCTTTGCCGGAACCGTCGCCCTGCTTTGGCTGGCGCTGCTGTTGTCCGGCTGTGGTAATCCCCAGGAAGAGGCCCGCATCAAACTGGGCCAGATGAACCTCAAATATAATGAAGACACCTTCGTGGAGCGGGCCCGGGACGGGGACGTCCTGGCGGTGAGGCTTTTCCTGCAGGCCGGGATGAACCCGGAGGTGGCGGACAAGGAGGGCAAGACCGCCCTCATCGCCGCGGCCCAGAAAGGGCGGGCGCAGATCATCCGGATATTGCTGGAGAAGGGGGCCAACGTCAATGCCAAGGACAAGCGCTTCGGGGGCACTCCCCTCATCTGGGCGGCCTTGCAGGGCGATGTGGAGACCCTGAAGCTGCTTTTGGAGAAGGGCGCCGATCTTGCGGGCACCGATGAGAAAAACGGCATGAATGCGCTTCTGGCCGCCGCGGCCCGGGGACATCTGGAGGCGGCCAAGCTGCTGCTGGAACGGGGCATGCAGGTGAACGCGGCAGACAAGGAAGGCCGCACCCCCCTCTTGTGGGCGGCCCAGAGCGGCAACCAGGAGCTGGTGGCCTTGCTGCTGGACAAAGGGGCCGACCCCAAGGCCCGGGAGAAAAACGGCCTGGACCTGCTTCTGGCCGCAGCCTCCCGGGGACGCCTGGACATAGTAAAACTGGCCCTGGAGAAGGGGGCGGATCTTAACTCGGTGGACAACGAAAGCAACACCGTGCTCATCTGGGCGGTGAAAGGCGGCAATCCCGAGCTGGTCTCCTTCCTGGTGGAGAAGGGCGTGCCGGTCAATGCCCGCAATCAGAAGGGGAAAACGGCCCTGAGCCAGGCTCAGGACGCCAAGCGCCAGGATCTCGTGGATCTCCTCCTCAAAGCCGGAGCCGCCCCGGAAGCCCCCAAGGCGGAGCCGCAGCCCAAGAACCCCTAACCACAGATGGAAGGCGCCCGGACTCGGGGATGGAGCTCTGGGCGCCTTAGTCCCGGCAAGGGGTGGTGCCGAAGGGGTTTTTGCCCAGGCGGCTCAAGAGGTCCAGGAGCAGGCGGGCGGTGGCCCCCCAGATGCAGGTGTCGTTGAGGTGCCAGCAGCAGACGCTCACCGTGCGGCCCTGGTAGGTGTACGGGCCGGTGCGCCAGCGTTCCGGCGGAAAGAATTCTGCCACCGGAAAGGTGAGGAGGCGGGCCACCTCCCGGGGATTGGGGCAAAAATCATAGGGATAGGGGATGACCCCCACGAAGGGGTGGATGAAAAACCCGGTGACCGTGGCGGTGGGCTCGAGCATCCCCAGCACCTGCACCTCTTGCGGGGGGAGACCGATCTCCTCCCAGGTCTCTCGCAAGGCGGTGGCCAGAAGGTGGGGATCGCCGGGGTCGGCCACTCCGCCGGGAAAGGAGATCTGGCTCTGGTGGTGCTTCACCAGCTCGGTGCGCTGGGTGAAGAGGAGGTGGGGCTCCCCTGCCTGCCAGAAAACGGGGACCAGCACCCCGGCAGGGTGGCAGTCGGGTGGGCTGTCGTCGGCCAACGTCACCGGGGCGAGTACGGCGGCCAGCGAAGCGGGCGACAGGGGGAAGCGGAGGCCGGCGGGAGGGTTGTCAGGCATAGACACCACGGGCGCGACTTCCTGACGCGCCATTCTCCGTATTGTCCCCCAGGGCAGGGGATTTGACAAGGCGTCTGCGGCCGCCAGGATTTGACACCCCCGACCGGAAGGGTTATTTTGGAAATACCGGATGCCGGGGTGGATCAAGGGGATGGCCAACCCGGTTCCTGCTCATTTCCTGTGAGGAAGGGACGTCATGACCCAGGAAAAGGATAAGCCCACGGTGCGGGATTATCTGCTGGCGGCCTTGAAAGAGGCCATCCAGATGGAGGTGGACGGCCGCCAGTTTTATCTGGAAGCGGCCAAAAAGGTGCAGAATGAAGGGGTGCGCCAGATCCTCGAATATCTGGCGGAGGCCGAGGTCTACCACATCAAGAAGTTCAACGAAATCTACCACAGCCTGGAAAAGGACCCTAACTGGACCGAGAGCCTGGCCTCTTTCAAGCCTCCCAAGATCGAGCCCTATGCCTGTGTCCTGGCCCTGGAGAAGGCCGAGCAGGGTACCGGCGGCAAGGACGACCTGGAGGCCCTGCGCACCGGCCTCAAAATGGAACAGTGCGCCATCGACTATTATACCAAGCTGGCCAAGGAGACGGAGGTGCCCCTGGCCCGGCGCTTCTTCATCAGCCTGGCCCATGAGGAGCGGGGGCATTACATGATGCTTCTGGACATGCACAATTATCTCACCGACCCGGCGGACTGGTTTTACGTCCACCAGATGGGCCACGTGGACGGCGCCTGAGCCCGGCCGAGGTTCAGGTTTCATGGGTAGCGGACAACAGGAGGCAGGGCCGCCAGGTTCTGCCTCCGTTTCTCTTCAAGCCCTTAATGTGAACTTAATTTTGGCCTGCCCTCTGAGAAATTGCATTTACAGGCTTTTAATTATTCCCCTTGAAATTTTGATCTTGGAATATTCACTTTGAACCTTGAACCTTGAACTTTGAACTTTGAACTTTGAACTTTGAACCTTGAACTTTGGACTTTGGGCCTTGGACTTTGGACTAACATATGGAGCTGATTATTTTGGGCTCCGGCACCGGGGTGCCGTCTCGCCGCCGGGGGGCGCCGGGCTACGCGGTCCTGGCCGCCGGGAAACTCACGGTCCTGGATCTGGGCGCCGGGACGCTGAGGGCCCTGAGCCAGCACGGCCTGGATTTCTCTCGCATTGACCTTCTGGCCCTCACCCACCTGCACCCGGACCACGTGGGGGACCTGGTCCCCTTTTTCTTTGCCACCCACTACGCCCTGGGCTACACCCGCACTGAGCCCTTCATGGTGGCCGCTGCCCGGGGCTTCGGAGAGTTTTGTGAGCGCCTTAAGGTCCCCTTCGGCCGCTGGGTGGAGCCGCCCCCGGGGCTCATGGACCTCAGGGAGCTCAACCCTGAGGGGCCAGACGGGCTGGAGCTTCCCGGTCTGAGGCTTAAAAGCGCGCCGGTGCAGCACCTCCCCGGCAGTCTGGCCTACCGCCTGGAGGCGGAGGGCGGTTCTCTGGTGTATTCCGGGGACACCGAAGCCTGCGACTCCCTGGCGGAGCTGGCCCGGGGGGCAGACGTGCTCCTGTGCGAGTGCGCCAAGCCGTACCCGATCCCGGGGCACATGACCCCGGAGCAGGCCGGGCGGTTGGCGGCCCGGGCCCAGGTGCGCCGCCTCATCCTCACCCACTTCTATCCCCCCTGCGACGAGGTGGACGTGGTGGCCCTGGCGGCGAAGGAATTTGGCGGCGAGATCATCCGGGCGGAAGACGGCCTGCGGCTGAATATTCCCGGCTGAGGCGGTTAAGAAAAGGGAGCGGAAGCGGGTGAGGATGAGGGGGAAGGGGGCTAAAGCCCCTGGCCCTCACGCCGACAAACTGTGCTCATCAACTGCAATTGTGGGGGGGCCGGTCCGGAGTGGTCAGGGTGGGGGATCAGGAGGTGCGGGCCAGGAGCATTTCGGTGATGCCCCAGAAATAGCCCTTCTCCGGCGACTCGGGAAAGAGGCGCAGATCCTCCTGGGCCGCCCGGGTGTATTCCCGGGCCCGGCTGCGGGCGTAGTCCAGGGCGCCCAGGCGCTCCAGGAGCTCCCGGATCTCTCCGGTGTGCTCCGGGCGCACGTCCTGGGCCAGTTCTTTGAGGCGCCGGCGCTCGGCGTCGGAGGCCCGCTTCAGGGCGGTGATCAGGGGCAAGGTGATGCGGCCTTCCTTGAGGTCGTTGGCCACAGGTTTGCCAAGCTGCCGCTCGTCGCCGGTGAAATCCAGGATGTCGTCCACCAGCTGGAAGGTGAGGCCCAGATTGAGGCCGAAGCGGGCCAGGGCCTCCTCCTGCTTCGGGGGGGCGCCGCTGACGATGGCGCCGATCTGACAGGCCGCACTCATGAGCACCGCGGTCTTGCGGTGGATGACCTCGAAGTACTCCTCTTCCGTGAGGTCCAGGTTGCGGGCGTGCAGGAGCTGGAGAATCTCGCCCTCGGCCATCATGGTGGTGGCGTGGGCCAAAACTTTCAGGACCTTCAGGCGGTCGGTGGTGACGGCCAAAGACAGGGCCTTGGCCAGGAGGAAATCCCCCACCAGAATCACCGCCTGGTTGCCCCAGATGGTGTTGGCGGTGGAGGTGCCCCGGCGCACCGTGGCCGCGTCCACAACATCGTCATGGAGCAGGGTGGCGGCGTGGAGGTATTCGAAAATGGTGGAGAAATCGGCCAAGTGATTGCTGCGGCAGCCGCACAGGCGCGCCGACAGCACGAAAAGCAGCGGCCGCACCCGCTTGCCGCCGCTTAAAAGGATGTGCCGCCCCACCTGGGAGATGAAGGGCACGTGCGTGGTGAGATTGGCTTCCAGGGCCCGGTTGATGGCCGCGATATCCGGGGCCAGGGCTGCCAGCAGCTCGGCTTGGTTCATGGCAAAGTATCCGTCAAGTGAAAAAAATAACTTAGAATCCGGCCCCTGTCAATGCAATTGCGCCGGCCGCGCAGCCCCGATGGACAGGCTGGACGGCGCCGGTTGAGCCGCAGGCCGGGTGGCCATCCGCACACAGTCATATGGAGCCACAGTGTAAATTCTGCCGTATTCTCGCCGGGGACCTTGCGGCCTATCCGGTCTTTGAGGATGTGGCCACCTTCGCCTTTCTGGACCACCGGCCCCTCTTCCCCGGCCACTGCCTGGTCATCCCCCGGCAGCATGTAGCCACTTTGACGGAGCTGCCTCCGGGGCTGCTGCCGCCCCTGTTTGCCACCGTGCGCCTGCTGGCCCAGGCGGTGCTGGAGGCCCTGGGGGCGGAGGGCTCCTTTGTGGCCGTCAACAACACCGTCAGCCAGAGCGTGGGCCACCTGCATGTGCACGTGGTGCCCCGCCGCCGCAAGGACGGGCTCAAAGGCTTTTTCTGGCCCCGGCAGAAATACCGGGACGAAGCCCATATCCGGGAGGTGCAGGAGAAGCTGGCCGAAGCGGCCCGGCGCCTCAGGGCCGCGGGCTGGTAAAAGGCATAAGGAGTGGGAGAGGGGGCCAGGGGTCGCAGACCCCTGCCCCCTCTCCCATGCCCTCTCCCCCCACCCCATATAGGGGGTGGGGAGGGGAGCCTGAGCGGAGGGCGGGGGAGCCACTGCTCCCCCGGCCCTCCCCTCAAAACTTTCCGCCGCCGTCTCAAAACTCCCCGGCGAAGAAGAACTCTTCCTCCGGGAGTTTCACGCAGGTGAGGAAATTGCCGTAGACCGCGCCGGTGTCGATGCCCAGCTTGTTGGGCATGATCAAAGGCGCCCGGAAGGGCGTGTGCCCGAAGACGATCTTCTTGCCGAAGTCATCGAAGCACATGATGAACTCCCCCCGGATCCACAGGAGATCCTCCTCCACCTGCTGGTCCAGGGGCACTCCGGGCTTCACCCCGGCATGGACGATGAAATACTCCGGAGTCTCGTAATAAGGGAGGAGATCCCGGAAAAAGATCTCATGCTCCGGGGGCAGCCGCAGCTCCGGGAGCTCCTGCCAGTTTTCCCCCCAATACTCCCGGAGCGTGCTCCTGCCGCCGTTGAAGAGAAAAAGCTCCTGGTCCTTGCCGGAGAGAAAGTCCAGGAACATGGCCTCATGGTTGCCCTTGAGGCAGATGACCCGGTCACCGGGATAGCGGGCCTTGAGGCGCACCAGGTACTCCACCACCCCCCGGGAGCTTAAGCCCCGGTCGATGTAATCCCCTACAAAGACCAGGCGGTCCCGGCTGAGGTCGGGGTTCACCTCCTCCAGCAAGCGCTCCAGATGCCCCAGACAGCCGTGGATGTCGCCGACGACGTATAAGCTCACGCCCTCTCCCCCGACGTTGCCTTAGCCTCTTGGCTCCTCACAATTCCAGCCAGCGGAAAAGCCGCTCCCGGCGGTCCAGACGGGTGAGGCCCGCCGCCCTCGCCGCCCGCTCCGCTTCCCTGAGCTCCAGATCGGTGGGGAAGCGCCTGAGAGAGGGGTGCTCCACCGCCTTGCCGCAGGGCCGGTACTGGGCCATGACATTCACATAGGTGTTGGGGGAGATCTCCTTGGCCAGAAACTCCATGCACTCCTTGGTGCCCGCCAGATTGTCCGGGAGTACCAGATGCCGCACCAACAATCCCCGCCGGGCAATCCCCTCCTCGTCCATCACCAGATCCCCCACCTGGCGGTGCATCTCCTTTAAGGCCGCCTTGGCCACCTCGGGATAATCCTTGGCAATGCAGAGCTCCGCCGCCACTTTGGGGTCCCAGAACTTGAAATCCGGCATGTAAATGTCAATCACCCCGTCCAATATCTGCAACGTCTCCACCGCATCATAACCCCCGGTGTTATACACCAAAGGCACATTCAATCCCGCCTCAATGGCCTTGGGCAAAGCCGCCAGGATCTGATAGACCTGATGCGACGGCGTCACAAAATTGATGTTGTGGCAGCCTTTTTTCTGCAAAAACACCATGATGGCCGCCAGATCGTCAACGGTGATCTCCTCCCCCTCCCCCCCATGACTGATGTCCCAGTTCTGGCAGAAAATGCAATACAGATTGCAATGCGTGAAAAAAATGGTGCCGGACCCCCGGCGCCCCACCAAGGGATCCTCCTCCCCGAAATGCGGCCCATACGAGGCCACAATGGGCAGGTCCCCGGTGCGACACAACCCCAGCTCCCCATGATGCCGGTCCACCAGACAACGATGCGGACACAACGTGCACTGATTTAAAATGTCATACGCCGCGGCAATCTTCTTCTCCAATTCGCCCCGACGATACGTCTCCACATACACCGGCTCCCACATGACTATCTCCTCGGATGAGGTGGGGGAGGGGGCCAGGGGTCAGTGGACCCCTGCCCCCTCCCCCACGCCCCCGCCCCCAACCCCATAAAGGGGGTTGGGGTGGGGAGCGTGAGGGGAGGGCGGGGGAGCGGCGCTCCCCCGGCCCTCCCCTCACATTTCTATCCCTCCCGAACCTCTGCCCGGAAGGGGGTGAGGAGGTGGCGGGGCAGGTCGGCGATGAAGCGGGAGGGGGGGTTAAAGGTCATGCCCATGCTTTTAGTATAGCTGAGGGTGGGGAAAATGATAGTGAGGAGGTTTTTGGCTCGGGTAGCGGCCACGTACATGAGGCGGCGTTCCTCTTCTTCCTCCTCCAGGTTGTCCAGGGCGTAGTAGGCCGGGAAGCGGCCGTCGGCGGCCCAGATGATGAAGACGGCGTCCCATTCCAGGCCTTTGGCGGAGTGGATGGTGGAGAGGGTAAGGTAGTCGTGGGTGGGTTCGGTGACGTCCGCCAGGCTGCTGGGGGGGTCCAAGGTCAGGTCGTTTAGGAAGGCGTTCAGTTCCTGGTAGCGGGCGGTGATGGTGACCAGGTGTTCCAGGTCCCGGAGGCGTTTGGGGAAGTCGTCGTAGCGGCTGCGGAGCAAAGGCTCGTAGTGGCCCAGGGCCAGGTTGAGGCGGGAGATGAGGGTCTGGCCCGGGTTTTTGAGGGATTCCAGGGCGGCGGCCAGCTCTTTGAGGGCGGGCTGTTTGCGGCCTTTGAGCCAGGTGAGGGCATCCTCCAGGGTGGCGTCGGGCCTCAGGCGGTCGGTGAATTTGGCCGCGGTCTGGCGGCCGATGCCGGGCAGGAGCAGCAGCAGGCGGTTCCAGCTCAGTTTGTCCCGGGGGTTGGCCACCACCCGGAGGTAGGCCAGCAGGTCCTTGATGTGGGCGCTTTCCATGAATTTGAAGCCGCCGAATTTCATGAAAGGGATGCCGGCCCGGACCAGCTCGATTTCCAGGTCGAAGGAGTGGAAGGCGGCCCGGAAGAGCACCGCCATGCGGCGCAAGGGGAGGCCCTGGCGTTTGAGCTCCTGGACCCTGGCCACCACCAGGCGGGACTGCTCGTTTTCGCTGCCGGTCTGGAAGAGAACCGGCCGGGTGCCCTCCTTGCAGCGGGAGAAGAGGCATTTGGTGTATTTCTCCCGGGCGCCGGCGATGATGGCGTTGGCCACATCCAAAATGGGCTGAGTGGAGCGGTAATTCTCTTCCAGCTTGATGATGCGGGTGCCGGGGAAGAGTCGGGGAAAATCCATGATGTTGCGGAAATCGGCGCCCCGAAAGGAATAAATGGACTGGCAATCGTCGCCCACCGCCATGACGTTGGCGTGGGTATAGGCTAAAAGCCGCACCAGCTCGGCCTGGAGGCGGTTGGTGTCCTGGTATTCGTCCACCATGATGAAGCGGTAGCGCTCCGAAAGCTGGCGGCGCACCGGTTCGTGCTCGGCCAGCAGGCGGCGGCCGTGGAGGAGCAGGTCGTCATAGTCCATGAGGCCCAACCGGGCCTTTTCCTGGTGGTAGGCCACCGCCAGGCGTTCCAGGTGGGTAAGCTGGTCCAGGAACTGGGGGTAGTCCCGGGCCAGGAGGCCTTCCAGGGTGAGGTTCTTGTTGGCCAGGCCACTGATGATCTCCGCCAGGGTCTCCTTGCGGGGGAAGGGGCTGCCCGCGGGTTTGAGGCCCAGTTGCTCCTTGAGGAGGGAGAGGAGATGCTCCTGGTCGGCGCGGTCCATGACCGTGAAGCCCTCGGGGTAGCCCAAAAGGCCGCCGTAGCGCCGGAGCCAGTGGTAGCACACCGAGTGGAAGGTGCCGCCCATGACCTGGGTGAGGGGGCGCTGCAGAAGGTCTGCGGCGCGGGAGAGCATCTCCCGGGCGGCCTTGCGGGTGAAAGTGAGGAGCAGGATCTCGCCCGGGTCCACCCCCTGATCCACCAGATAGGCCAGGCGGTAGACCAGGGTGCGGGTCTTGCCGCTGCCGGCGCCGGCGATGACCAGAACCGGCCCCTCCAGGGTGGTGACGGCCTGATACTGGGCCGGATTGAGCTCCCGGCGGTAGTCAATCCGCCGAGGTGCCGTATGGTGAGGGTGCGAAACGGTGGGCTGGGCCATGAGGAGTCGGTTTTTGATTGATTATAACCCGAACCGGGGGACGGGGGAATGTTCCCGTGAAGGTGAGGCAGGACCGGCGGCTTTCAGGAGGTGGAGCCGGCCGGGGCCGAGGCGGGGGTGGCGGAGGAATTCTCCCTCTTTTCCTCGCTCTCGGCAGCGCTTACCGTGGCCGCGGGCAGGGTGAAGAAGAAGGTGGCGCCGCAGCCGGGCTGGGACTCCACCCAGATACGGCCGCCGTGGCGTTCGATGATCTTTTTGCAGATGGCCAGGCCGATGCCGGTCCCGGGATACTCCTGCCGGGAGTGCAGCCGTTCAAACATGAGGAAGATGCGGTCGAAGTGCTTGGGATCGATGCCGATGCCCTGATCCTGCACATAGATTTCCCACTTGCCGTTCACCGGCCGAGCGCCCAGGTGGATGCGGGGCGGTTTGTCGCCGCAGAACTTCAGGGCATTGCCGATGAGGTTCTGGAAGACCCGGGTGAGCTGGGCCGGGTCGGCCAGCACCGTGGGCAGAGGGTCCCGGGTGATCACGGCCTGCTTGGCCTGGATGATGAGGCTCAAGTCCTGGAGCACCCGGTCCACCAGGGGGTCCAGGGCCACGGGGACAAAGTCCTTCCCCCGACTGGTGACCCGGGAGTAATCCAGCAGGTCCCGGATCATCTGCTCCATGCGGGTGATGCTGTTCAAGGCGTTGTCGATGAACTCCTGGGCCTTGGGGTCCAGGTCGTTTTTGTAGCGCCGGGCCAGGAGCTGCAGGAAACCGGCGGCCACATGCAGGGGCTCCTGGAGGTCATGGGAAACGAGGTAGGCGAACTGCTCCAGCTCGGCGTTGGAGCGGGCCAGCTCCTGGGCCTTGAGGGCCAGAAGGTCCTGGGTGCGGCGGTGTTCGGCGATCTCTTTCCGAAGCTGCTCGTTGGCCTGGGCCAGCTCCCGGGTGCGCTCCCGCACCCTTTCCTCCAGCTCGGCATAGGCCCGCTGCAGGGCCTCCTGGGCCCGCTTGCGCTCGGTAATGTCCTCGATGGCCAAAAGGATCATGTCCGGGCGGCCCGCCCGCCCGGGGAGCAGCCGGGCGTTGAGGAGCATGGTCTTGACCCCGATGTAGGGGAAATCATGCTCCACCTCGAAGTCTTCAAAGACGCTACGCTCCGGGATGATTTTTTCCAGAAGCTCCCTCAGGCGGGGGATATCCCACTGCCGGTTCCCCAGGTCATACAGGAAGCGGCCTTCGGTCTCCTGGGGGGTCACCTGGAAGGTGCGGTAAAAGGAGGGGTTTGCCGCCACCACCTTGAGCTCGCCGTCCAGGACCACCAAAGGTTCCCGCACCGTCTCCACGATGCTCTCCATGAAGGCCAGGGCCTCCCGCAGGGCCTGCTCCGTCACGGGGCCGGTTTTGACGGACCCGGCCGCGTCCCCTGGGCTATCCTGGGAAGGGAATGGCTTCGGGGCTTCAGGGTGCAGAGATTTGCTGGAGTCCGTCATAGAGGGTCAGCGAACATCTTCGCCAGAGCACGGAAGAGGGCTTTTGAGGCCGCCTTTATGGGGCCAGCCCGGCTAACTTCTTTCTATGTTGGAAAATTTCCTGGCGAAATTCCATCTTCATATTAATCCCGCTCCCTGACATGTCAATGGGAGAGGGTCGGGCGGCGGCCAAGGGAGGGAAAAATCCTTGCCTTTTCCCTTCCCAAGTAATATAAAGACTTGCGGATGGGGCATGAAGCCCCACGGTGAAAAGCGCGGTTTGACACACTCAGGCCATGAAGGCTTGCCGCTCCCGGCAGGGGTGCGGGCCTTCAGGGCCTTTTTTATTGCCGGGCGCCGCGGGCTCCCAGGCGGCAGGAGGAAGGGAAGGGCATGCATATCTCGGAAGGGGTGCTGTCGCCGGCGGTGTTGGCCGGGGGCGCGGCCCTGGCGGCCGCCGGCACGGCCATCGGCCTCAGAAAACTGGACTATGAGGCCATCCCCCGGGTGGCGCTTTTGTCCGCCGCCTTCTTTGTGGCCACCCTCATTCACGTGCCGGTGGGGCCGGTGGGGCTGCACCTGGTCTTAAATGGCCTCATGGGGCTGCTCCTCGGCTGGCCGGCCTTTCCCGCCATCCTCATCGCCCTGTTTTTGCAGGCCCTCCTCTTTCAGTTCGGCGGCCTCACGGTCCTGGGGGTGAACACCGTCACCATGGCGGTGCCGGCGGTCGTCTGCTTCTACCTTTACCGTCCCCTGCTCCGGCGCGGGGGGAGGGTGGCCCTGGCGGCCGCCGCGGCCTGCGGGGCCACCGCCATTCTGTTGAGCGGTCTCCTGGTGGCGGTGGCCCTCCTGTTCACCGGGGAGGGGTTCCTCCGGGTGGCCCAACTGGTGGCCCTGGCGCATCTGCCGGTGATGGCGGCGGAGGGGGTCATCACCCTGTTTGTCTTTCTTTTCCTGAAAAAAGTCCGTCCGGAGATGCTGGAGGGAATCTATGGCCCGGTATCATAAGCGATGTGGCCGGGGAAGTATTGCCGCGCTCATGCTGCTGCTGGCGGGACTGACGGCCAGCCCGGCCCTGGCCCATCGGGTGCTGGTCTTCGCCTTTGCCGAAGGGGACAAGGTCCAGGTGGAGGCCAAGTTCGTCCCGGACACGCCCGTGCGTCAGGGCACGGTGCGGGTGCTGGAGGCCGCGGAGGGCCGGGAGCTTCTCACCGGCACCACCGATGAGCAGGGAAAATTCTCCTTTCCCATCCCGGCGGCAGCCCGAGAGAAGCGGCTGAATCTCAGGATCGTGGTTGAGGCGGCCATGGGCCACCGGGGCGAGTGGCTGCTGAAGGCGGACACCTATCTGCCCCCGGCTGCGGCTGCGGGCCCGGCCCCGCCGACGCCTGCCGCCGGGATAACCGCGGCGGCGCCGGCTCCGACGCCTCCGGCGGCCGCCCGCCCGGCCCCTGCGGCTTTGGATACCGAAGCCCTGGAGGCCGCCCTGAACCGGGCCCTGGAGCGGCAACTGGCGCCCATGAAGGAGATGCTGGCCGAGCTCTCCCAGCGGCGCACCACCCTGCCGGACATCCTGGGCGGCATCGGCTATATTGTGGGCTTCTTCGGCCTGTGGGCTTATTTCCAGAGCCGGAGGCAGAACCGCCCGTGAGCGCCATCCGGGAGCCCTTCTCCGAAGGGGATTCCCTCATCCATCGCCTGGACCCCCGGGGCAAGGTGCTGGCCGCCGCCGCCTTCGCGGTGCTGGTGGCGGTGAGCCGCTCCTCTGCCACCGCCGCAGCCGGCCTGGCCTTGGCGGTGCTCGCAGTGCTGGCGGCCCGCCTGCCGGGGCGCAAGGTGGCCGCCCGCCTCCTGGTGGTGAACGGCTTTGTCATCTTTCTGTGGCTGGTGTTGCCTTTTACCTACCTGGGGGAGGTCCTCTGGCGCTGGGGGTGGCTTGCGGCCACCCGGGAGGGCTTGTCCGCCGCCGGCCTCATCACGCTTAAGTCCAACGCCATTTTGCTGGGTCTCATCGCCCTCATCGCCACCGTGCCCATCGTGGACCTGGGCCAGGCCTTGCACCGCCTGCGGCTGCCGGATAAGCTCTGCCATCTGCTGCTCTTCACCTACCGCTACCTTTACGTCTTTGAGCAGGAATACCAGCGGCTTATCCAGGCCATGAAGATCCGGGGCTTCCGGCCGAAAACCGACCTGCACACCTACCGCAGCTACGCCTATCTGGCGGCCATGCTTCTGGTGCGGAGCTACGACCGGGCCGAGCGGGTCTATCAGGCCATGCTCTGCCGGGGCTTTCAGGGGCGGTTTTACAGTCTGAAGGAGTTTTCCTGGCAGCGCCGGGACCGGGTCTTTCTGGCCACGGCAGGGATCGGCCTGCTGACTCTGGCCGGGGTGGAATGGCTTCTCCCGTGGGCCCTCGGGCGGACTGGAGGCGGCTGACATGCACCACATCGCAGGCGAACCCATCATTGCCGTGCAGCATCTCACCTTCCGCTATCCCGGGGCGGCGCGGCCGGTGTTTGAGGACTTCACCTTTGAGCTGCAGCCGGGGCACCACCTGGGGCTGGTGGGTCCCAACGGCGCCGGCAAGACCACCCTGTTGCATCTCCTCATGGGACTTTTGAAACCCCAAGCGGGCCGCATCTTCATCTTCGGGAAGGAAGTGAGCACCGAAAAGGACTTTGCCTGGGTCCGGCAGCGGGTGGGGCTGCTCTTCCAGAATCCGGACGACCAGCTCTTCTGCCCCACGGTGCTGGAGGATGTGGCCTTCGGGCCCCTGAATCAAGGAAAGACCACGGCAGAAGCCGTCGCCCTCGCCCGGGAGACCATGGCGAAGCTGGGCCTGGAGGGCTTTGAGGAGCGCATCACCTACAAGCTCTCCGGAGGGGAGAAAAAGCTGGTGGCCCTGGCCACCGTCCTGGCCATGCAGCCGGAGCTGCTCCTGCTGGACGAACCCACCAGCGGCCTGGACGAAGCCACCAAGCATCGCCTCATCCACATCCTCCAGAACCTGGAGATCGCCTACATGATCGTCTCCCACGAGCGGGAGTTCCTCAACGAAACCGTCAGGACATGCTGCCATGTGCACTCGCACTGCTGTCAGCCGGAGTGAGTGCGGCAGAAGGGGGATGAATGGATGTTAAGGAAAGGATGGACAATTTTATTGGCCCTGAGTCTGGCCTGGCCCCTGAGCCTGGGGCTGGCGGGGGTGGGCCGCGGGGCGGACAAGCCGGAAGCATGCCCCGCGACGGGCGAAGCCCAGAAAGGGGAGGCCGCCGGGGGCCAGGAGGGGGAGAAGAAAGAAGGGGATGAATGTCCCTCCACCTTCGGGCCCATCATCACCGATACCGCCATTCCCATCGACAAGGGCAGGTTCGCGGTGCAGCCCACCTTCGGGCTGGCCTTTGTCACTCACCGCTTCACCCCAAGCTGGCGCCGGGTCTCGCCGGGCGGGGATTTCCGCTCCTTCGGCATGGACTGGAAATTCACCTACGGCCTCCTGAACAACCTGGAGGTCTTTGTGGTCCTCCCTTATGTCCACAACTGGGCCAGCCACGTGGACGCGCCGGGTCCGGGCGGAGAGCGCTCCGCCAACTTCGGCGGCTTGGGAGACATCAACCTCACCTTCAAGTACCGCCTGGTGGAGGAGACCCAGACCCGGCCCACGGTGACCGCGCTCTTTGCGGTGGATTTCCCCACCGGCCACTATAAAAACCTCAACCCCCGCTTCCTGGGTACGGACGCCATCGGCGGCGGGGCTTACGTTTTCACTGTGGGCCTCAACCTGCAGAAATATCTCCGGCCGGTGATTCTTTACGGCAACCTGTGGTATTCCATGCAGACCGCCTACACCGACGATGCCGGCCGCAACTACCCCCGGGACTTTGTCACCCTCAATCTGGCGGCGGAATACCCCCTGCACAAGAAGTGGGTGGCGCTCCTGGAGCTCACCAGCTTCTGGGATGCCGGGCGCCTCATCGGTCATCAGGCCAACACTCCGCCCGGAGCCCTGCTCTCAGTGATGCCGGGGATTGAATACATGGCCACGGAGAAGCTCTCCTTCGCCTTCGGCGTCAACATCGACCTCCTCGGCAAAAACGCCGACGCTGCAGTGACGCCGCTCTTCTCTTTGGTGTATGCTTTCTGACAAAGGAGGAAACGACGGATGAAACGTTTGCACCTGACAGGAGTCTGGCTGGCGGTAGTGGCAATGGGCATGTCATTGGCGGCTCCAGACCTCATGGCCCAGGGACGCGGCCAGGGTTTCCGGGCCTGCCCCTATGCCCCTTATATGTGCCCGGTGACCGCCACCTGCGTGGCCTTTGAGGAGTCCGGCAAGGTGGTGCGCACCCTCACCGAATCCCTGGGGCCGGACATGTACCCGGGGATGGCGGTGGAAGTGGAGACCAAGACCCGGGGCAAAGTGCACGTGCATCTGGGGCCGGTGTGGTTCCTGGAGCGCCAGGAGTTTGAGCTCCGGCCCGGCGACGAGGTGCGCGTCAAGGGCGTGTGCGAAAAACCCACAGCAGGCAAGGGCCATCAGGCGGTCGTGGCCTATGAACTGACCAAAGGGGACTTTGTCCTGCTTCTTCGTGATTCACAAGGGCGCCCCTACTGGGAGGCCTGGCGGAAAAAGTGAGCGTCGGGAGGGGACAAATCCCCGCTCTCGCCGTGTCACCGGGATAAATGAACCCAAGAACCGGGGCTGTAACGGCAAGGAAGCGCCGTTGCCCCGCCATTTGAGGAGAAGACATGCGGCACCTCAGGCTTGCAGGAGTTGTTTGTGCGGCTTTGCTGATATTGCCCCTGGCAGGCACAGCTCAGGCCCACTTCGGCCTCATCCTGCCGGATAAGGCCATGGTGACCCAGGAGGACAAGCCGGAGCTGGCCCTCACCCTGGCCTTCTGTCACCCCTTCGAGCAGAAGGGCATGGCCATGGCCAAGCCGGTGAAATTCGGGGTCAAGGCGGGCAAGGAGAAGACGGACCTGCTCGCCACCCTGAAAGAGACCCAGGTCCTGGGGCAGCCGGCCTGGCAGACCACCTTCGCCCTCAAAAAGCCGGGCATCTACGCCTTCTACTTTGACCCGCAGCCCTATTGGGAGCCGGCGGAGAACAAGTTCATCATCCACCAGACCAAGACCTACGTGGCCGCCTTCGGGGCGGAGGAGGGCTGGGACGCCGAGGTGGGCCTGAAGGCCGAGATCATCCCGCTGACCCGGCCCTTCGGCCTCTATGCCGGCAATGTCTTTCAGGGCCAGGTGAAGTTCAAAGGCAAGCCCCTGCCGGACGCCGACGTGGAGGTGGAGTTCTGGAACGAAGGCGGCAAGGTCAAGGCGCCCAATGACTACTTCGTGGCCCAGGTGGTGAAGACCGACAAAAACGGCGTCTTCACCTTCTCGCCGCCGGCGGCGGGCTGGTGGGGCTTTGCCGCCCTCACCACTGAAAAGCAGGCCATCCCCGGCAAGGATGGCAAAAAGCAGGATGCCGAATACGGCGCGGTGCTGTGGGTGCAATTCCACCCCTGGCCGGGGAAGTGAGGAACGAGAGGGGAGGGCCGGGGGCCTGAAGGCCTCCGGCCAATGTGCAAACCCCCTTCCACTTATCATTTGAGGGGTTGGGGGAGAGGGGGAGGGGGCCGCTGCCACTTGGCCCCCTCTCCCGCTCTCTGCCAAAGATTGCCAAGGACCGCCGCCTCGGATATAAGGGAAACAGCCACATCATCTCTTTGCCGGGGGCGGCCATGAAAGCCATCTGGAAGGGCTACCTCAAAGTCAGCCTGGTCACCATCCCCGTCCGCCTCTATCACGCCTTAAGCCCCAAGACCCTGAGCTTTGAGCTCCTGCATCGGGACTGCGGCACCAAGATCGTGCAGCAGCGCTACTGCCCCCACTGTCACAAGGTGTTGGCCGCCGAGGAGCTCATCCGGGGCTACCGCTACGGCAAGGATCTCTATGTCACCGTCACCGACGAGGATCTGGAGCGGGCCAAGGCCGCGGCCAGCGACGTCATGGAGATCCTGCAGTTCGTGGACGAGCGGGAGATTCACCCCCTCTTTTACGCCGACGCCCACTACCTGGTGCCCGACGGCCAAGCCGGCACCGAGGCCTTTGCCCTGCTGCACCGGGCCCTCATCGACGCCAAAAAGGCGGCCCTGGCCAAAGCGGTGCTCCGCCAGCGCCAGCATCTCTTTGCGGTGCGGCCCTACCAGGGGGCCCTCATCGCCTTCACCCTGCATTATCCCGAGGAGGTGGTGGCGGTGGAGCGCCTGGAGGAGGCCGGGGAGGTCCTCAAGGTGGCGGTGGACCAGAAAGGCCTGGCCCTGGCCCGCACCCTCATCGAGGCCCTCTCCGGCCCCTTTGCCCCGGAAAAATACCCGGATGAGTATAGCCACACCCTGATGCAGCTCATCCAGGCCAAGGCCGCGGGGGAGGAATTCAAGGTGGCGCCCAGCCCCGAACCCCAGAAGGTCATCAACCTGATGGAGGCCCTGGCCCGCAGTGTGGCCCAGGCCGCGCCCCAGGCCAAGGCGGCGCCCAAGGCCAAAAAGGCCGGCAAAGGGGGCGGATGACGGGGTGGGAGTGGGGGGTTATAAGGGGCAGGGGCCACTGCTCCCTGACCGCCCGCCCCTTGAAGCTAGGTGCCACTATCTCCCGTTACGGCACGGAGGCCAGCATGAGCCCTTCCCCCTCCCAGCCCCGGGCCGCCGTTCCCGCCTTCACCGGGCCGGAGATGCTCGCCGCCCGCTTGGCCCCCATGCTGGCCTATTTCTCGCCCCCCTTTGACTCGCCCCGCCATCTCTTCGAGATCAAATGGGACGGCACCCGCTGCCTCCTCTTCCTGGACAACGGCAAAATCCGTCTGCAAAACCGCCGCCTGGAGGACATTACCGGCCGCTATCCGGAGCTGACCGGCCTCGCCGCAGACCTCAAGGCCCGCACTGCCATCCTGGACGGGGAGCTGGTGGTGTTGGAAGACGGGCGGCCCTCCTTTCCCCTGCTGCAGCAGCGGGAGCAGGTGGCCGACCCCCTGAAGATCAGCCTCCTGGCCCGGCGGCTGCCCGCCACCTACGTGGCCTTCGACCTCCTCTTGCTGGATGACCGGCCCCGTTACCTCCTGCCTTTGGAGGAGCGCCGGGCTTTGCTGGAGGGCTGCCTTCAGGAATCCCCCCGGCTGGTGCTTTCCCGGGCCGTGCCGGAACATGGCCGGGCCTTTTTTGCCCAGGCGGTGGCCCAGGGCTTTGAGGGCGCCATGGCCAAGGCCAAGGACAGCCCCTATCTCATCGGCACCCGCTCCCGCTACTGGTTGAAGATCAAACCCCGCCTGACGGAAGAATGCGTCATCATCGGCTATACCATAGGCAAAGGCGGCCGGGGGGAGAGCTTCGGGGCGCTTTTGGCGGCCAGCCCCGAAGGCGGGCGGCTGGTGTACCGGGGCCGGGTGGGGAGCGGTTTTTCCGAGGCCCTGCTTCAGGAGCTGACCGGGCGCCTCAAGGCCCTGGAGGTGGAGGCCCCGCCTCTTCCCGGCGTGCGGGTCAGGGGCGCCCGCTGGGTGAGGCCGGAGCTCCGGGCGCTTATCAGCTACCAGGAGAAGACCGCCGGCGGCCATTTCCGGGCCCCGGTCTTTGTCCGCCTGCTGGATTGAAGATAGGTAATGAGAGGTGAGGGAGGGGGCCAGGGGCCGAGGTCCCTGCCCCCTCCCCCACGCCCCCAACCCCATAAAGGGGGTGGGGTGGGGAGTCGGAGGGGAGGGCGGGGGAG